>JACQRN010000241.1 GCA_016206515.1 Planctomycetota bacterium
GAACAAGGGAGTGCTTCGGCCCCACGGGGATCCTTCCCAGGACCTCCAGGCCGCCCAAGTTCCCTCCGTACCGCATCCCCGGAAGGAGGCGGCGCACCCCCCATGCGAGCGCCCCGACCGCGGCGAGAACGATGCCGAGCCCGGCGAGGACCTTCAGGACCTGCCCCGGGTTCAGGCCGGGAAAACGGGGCGCGTCGGAGCGGCCCGTGCGCTGCGACCCCAGGATGGGGCCGTTGGGAAGAGGCTCCGGGAGATCCGCAGCCGCTGGCGCCGGGAGCTCCACGACGGAGGGGGGCGGCGGCTCCTGCGCCAGGACGGGAACGGCCGCCAGGAGCGCCACGAGGAACACCGCGGGCCGGACGCTCCCCGTTGGGATTTGGGATTTGGGATTTGGGATCTTCCTCTTCATCCCCCTCCCCCCTTGCTGCGCTCCTCGACGTCCACGATGTCCGTGATCCGGACGCAGAAATTGTCGTTGAGGACGAGAACCTCTCCGCGTGCCAGGAGCCTTCCGTTGACGACGACGTCGACCGGGTCGCCGGCAAGCTTGTCGAGCTCGATCACGGACCCCTCCCCGAGCCGCAGGACGTCGGAGATGTACAGGCGCGAACGGCCCAGCTCCACGCGGACGTTGACGTCCACATCGTCGAGAAGCCGCATCCTCTCCTCGATCTGCCCGGTCGGGACCGGCGCGACCGGGACCGGCGTGGCCGGAACCGGCGTGGCCGGAACCGGCGTGGCCGGGACCGGCGTCGTGGGGAGCGGCGCGGCCGAGGCAGGCTCCTTCTTCGCGGGGGCTGCGGGGGAAGTCACGGTCCCCTTCGGCTCGTTGCGCGGGGCGTCCGGCATCCCTACCACTCCGGGACGATGTTGATGTACACGGCCGCGACGACCCCGCCGATCTGCTGGTTCGCCCTCGTCATGATGCTGTTCTTCAAGTCCTCCTTGCTGGCCGGATCGAACAGGGCGGCGAAGTTGAATCTCGGATCGTTCAGGATGTTCTGGATCAGGTCCTGCAGGCGCGGCAGCGCCCTGCGCACCCTCTCGACCTCCGCGGTATCGGAGACCTGGCTCCCGGGCTTGATCCGGACCTCCAGGGAGACCGTGAGCTCCGCGCGATGCTCGACGTCTCCGCGCAGCCCGAGGAACCCCTGCTGGATCTTGGGAACCTCGACCACATCCCCCGCCACCTCGAAGACGTTCCCGTCCTCCTCCACGACGTTCGCCGCCCCCCCGTCCCCGGGGGTCCGGATCCGGTTGTCCTGGTTGAAGAACACCAGCAGCCCCGTCACCAGCAGGCCGTAGAAAATGAGGCAGCCGACGAGGAGCCCGACCCCCTTCCGGGTGACGTCCGGGCGCACGATCGGAGCCTCCGCCTTCTGCGCGGGCCTCCGTTCGCCGGTCGTCGTCGCCATCCCGTCCCCCCCCCCGCGTCCCTCAGCGCGGCGGCGTCTGCACGCGCTGCTGCGTCACGAAGATCTCCACGCGCCGGTTCCCGATCCGGTCCTCGACCGGATCCCCCGTCCTCTCGTCCACCTCGTATACCCCCCCCGAGGAGAGACGGAAGCGGTCGGGGAGTAGGTTACCCTGCGCGGGGTCCGTCAGGAACTGCATCACGGAGCGGGCGCGCTCGAGCCCCAGCGCCCAGGGATCCTCCGCCTCGCGCGCCCCGGCGTGCCCGCGAACCTCGATCTTCGTCTGGTGCCCCTGCTCCTGACCGGCGAACTCGATGAGCTGACGCCGCATCCCGGAATCCAGCCGCGACGAGCCGGATTCGAACATGCCGGCGAGACCGATCGCCCGCGCGCTCCCCTCCGCGATGCGGCTGGTGCGGGGATGCTGGTCGCGGATCGTCGACTCGGCGGCGTCCCCGACAACCCCCTCCTCCCCGAAGGTCGTCGAGGGGGATTGCGGACGCAGCCCCGTGGAGTTCCGCGCGCGGATGTTGCTCGCCTCCGCCGGCGTATCCCGCTCCCCGAGCGCGCTCTTGAGCGACCCGATCGCCATGTCGAACTTGGGCTTCTTGATCTCGCTGAAGGCGAACATCAGGATGAAGAAGACCAGGAGCAGCGACATCAGGTCGCCGTACGACAGCGCCCACTCGGGAACCGCGCCGCCCGTGGGGGCGGGCGGAGGACCGCTCTTGCGCGCCACGCTACCGCCTCCTCTCCGCAGCCGCCCGGGCCCGCGGCGGCAGGAACGTCTTCAGCTGCTGCTCGACGATCCGCGGGTTGTCCCCCGACTGGATCGAGAGGACCCCCCGGATCACGATCTGCTTGACGAAATACTCCTCGCGGCTCCGGTTGTCGAGCTTGTCGGCGACCGGGATGAAGACGAAGTACGCCCCGAGCGCCCCGTACATGGTCGTGAGCAGGGCGAGCGCCATCCCGGGGCCGATCGCGGCGGGATCCGTCAGATTCTTGAGCATCGCCACGAGCCCGATCAGGGTCCCGAGCATCCCGTACGCGGGCGCGTACTTCGCCAGCGTGTCGAAGATCTGCTTCCCCTTGCGGTGGCGCTCCATGATCCAGTCCAGCTCGGTCGACAGGATCGATTCGATCAGCGCCGGGTCGGTGCCGTCGACCGCCAGTTGGATCCCCTTCACCATGAACTCGTCGGTGATCTCGCCCGTGACCGATTCGAGCGCCAGGATCCCGTCGCGCCGTGCCACCTCGGCGTACCGCACCATGTCGTTGATGATCCGGACGGGCGAGACCGGCTTGTGCCGGAAGGCGTTGATCGCCACCTTGAACACCTGCACGACATCCGAGAACGGGAACCCGACGAACACGGACCCGAACGTCCCGCCGTAGACGAGCATCGCGGAGGACCAGTCCCAGTACATGCCCATGTTCTGCATCCCGCCCGCGCTGCCGAGGGTGGCATAGAACAGGAGGGTCGCGCCGCAGAGAAACCCGACGAAGGTCGCGATATCCATGGCGTCAGACCGGGAACGCCCGCAGCGACCGCCCGTACCGGATCGCGCGGTCCACGACCTCCTGGACCTCCTCGCGGACGACCACCTTCTCGTTGTTGACCAAGGTCACCACCGTGTCGGGGGTCGACTCGATGAACTGGATCATCTCCGCGTTGACGACGAATTCCTTCCCGTTCAGACGCGTCAGGCGGATCACGCCAGCCCCCTCCCGCGCGCCCGGGCGCCCACGCCATAGCCTACCTCATCGGCC
>JACQRN010000242.1 GCA_016206515.1 Planctomycetota bacterium
CTATTGTCCGGTGCGGACCCTCTCCAGGGCGCGCGCCTGGGCGAGCGCGCGGTCGAACAACTCCCGCGTCACCCCCATCCCGCCGTACTCGGACTCCCCCACCGGCTCCGTATCCGAACGCTTCGCCAGGAGGATCCTCCCCGCATCGAGGCAGTACGCCAGGAGCTCCGCCTCCTGCGGCAGGACCAGGACGGTCACCGCCGTGTAGCGGTTCCCCGTCTGGACGTGCCCCCCTCCGGCGCGGGCGACCTGGATGTCCGGGCCGACGTCGTACACCTTCACCCGGCGCAGGAGCACCGTCGCGCGGGCCGTCTGCTCGCCGCCGCGCGCCTGCACGCTGTCCACGTAGAGGACGTCCACGAAGCTGTCCTTCCCCAGGAGCCCCGCGACGCCGCTGGAGACGTCGACCGGGAGCGTGAAGAGGCGTTGCCCTGCCGGGACCCGGGTCACCGGCGCGGTGGTCGGGGCCCGCAGGAGCGACTTCGGGACGACCGAGCCCGAGTCGATGAAGCCGTACACCTGCTTCCCCAGGACGGTGCCGCGGTCGTCCCAGGTGACGAACCCCCCGGCGGACGACTGCAACGCCTCCCCCTGCGCGATCATCGCGTCCGTGATCGTGGTCCCCGGCGGCATCTGGGTGGCGGCGACCACGACGGACACCTTGTGCAGCCGCCGGTTCGCGTCCTCGATCTTGTCCTGGATGAGCTTGCGCACGCCGATCGCCGCCAGGAGCGCCAGGCAGACCGCGATAAGAATGGCCCAATTGCTTTTCATTCCTCTCCCCTTTCCCTTCCCGTTGCCAGACACCACACCGCCACGGCCGACCCGTTCCCCTCCGCGTCCGCGGTCATCCGGAGGCGGCGCCCTTCGCGCCGCGCCGTCAGGAGACCGCCGGACGACTCCACGGACCACCCATCCTCCCGCAGCGCGCGCCCGTACGCACCCAGGATCTCGTCCGGGGCGAGGTCCGAGGCGCCCAGCGCCTGGAGGGCGCCGTGCGGGCGCCCGGGCGGCTCCTCCTCGACCCGCAGGTCCCACCCGCAGCACGGCGGTTCCGGGAGTCCCGCCCGCGTCCAGGTGGCGGCGGGATCGGCGTCCTCAGCGGCGCCTCCCGGAGAGACGATCGTGCGCAGGCGCACCCGCCTCGCCCCCGCGGGGCCGGAAGCCTCCGGGATCGCCAGGACGATCCGCGTCGAGCCGTCCGGGGCGCGGATCGCCAGGGCGTCCGGGGCACGCCGGAGGATCTCCCCGGACGACTCGGAGGCCGCCAGGTCGAGGATGTCGGCGACGTCCCCCTTGAACCGCTCGTCCCGAACGGCTGAAGGGACACCGTTGACGCGGACGATGCGCTCCGACCCGGCCGGAGGCACCGGCGCGCGCGTCGGCGCCTCCCGACCTCCCCCCTCGAGAGCGAAGAGCGCCCCGAGCGACACGGGGAAGGCGACCAGGAACGTTCCGAGGGCGGCGCGCATGCGACGATCTAATTCGGGACCCAAAACGACGAAGTGCCGGCCCCGGGATAGATCGGGACCGGCGTCTGGTTGAAGGAGCCGATGTCGTTCCAGTCATCGAACGTCTCGAGGAAGAGCGAGGAGTCGCCGATCACCTCGCTCTCGACCGGCTTCGGGGAGGCGGTCGAGGCGCTTGCCGCCCGGACGACGCCGGTCCTCGCCACCGCCGCCACGGTCGTGTCGATCTCCGGGGGGGGGAGGCCGCGCAGCCCCCAGGATGCGTTGTGGCCCCACTCCGTGTCGTAGTACGTGACCCCCGAGTGGGTCACGTCGTAATGGAAGTTCCGCCTCTGGAACCAGCCGTTGAGCCTCTCCGAGATCAACGGCGCGTCGGCGAGGATGTCCTCGCCGTAGATCCTCTGGCCCGCCGAGGTGTACTGCTGCGTGGTCGTCTCGTTCCCGTTCAGATCGAACGTCCTCTGCACATCCCAGGAGATCTTCACCAGTTCCTCATGGATTTCCCGGGAGTCGTACGGGTCCGAGGCGTCGACCCACGGTTGGGAGTTCGACATATCGATGTCCCCCGCGAACTGGATGAACCAGGCGTCGGCTAGGTACTGGCCACCCGTGGTCGGCAGAAAACCGGCGTCCGACGTCCCGCCCCCGGAGGCAGGACGTCCCATCCCCGTCGACTGGTACCGCGTCGAGAGGTTCACCTCCTGATGAAGAAGGATGGTGTTTCCAAAATAGATGATCCCGACGCAGAGGAAGCAGTAGAGCGGGAGCAGGAGAGCCGTCTCGATGAGGGCGGCGCCGCGGACGAGTCTGTCGTCCCGACGGGCCCTCGGGACGACAGGTGCCTCAATGTCTAAAAACACTCTCCACCTCCCTCGCCCTCGGATCGAACCGACGCCCTTCCTTGTCCGTCATCGACCGAAGCCTCGTGTCGACCGCCCAGGTCGGGTTTACGTCGTCGTAGGTGTCGAACCAGCCGGTCTCGGCGAACCCCCGCATCAGGTACCCGATCCCGGTGTCGAGGTAATCGCCTGTGGTCAGGTCAACCGCCATCGCCAGGTCCTCCGGCGACACCTGGTCGGCCATCGACCACAGCCCCGCGTCCCAGTCCTCCTCATAGAGGTTCGACGGGGAGTCCGCCACCCACGCCGACTGGGCCAAAGGGTCGTAGAACTTGCAGATCAGGGTCCCGTCCGGCTCGTGGAGCGCGACCCGGGCGGAGGCGAAGGCGAACATCCCCCATTCCGGGTCGCGGAACGTCGCCGGAAGGAGCGGCTCCTCGGTCTTCCCCTTCCAGAACCCCTTCTCCATCCAGACC
>JACQRN010000251.1 GCA_016206515.1 Planctomycetota bacterium
CTGCTGACCGAGTCCATCGCCCTCTACGCGACCCTCGTCCATCCCGCGCATGTCCTCGCTACTGCCCGCCGTCAGGTCGCGTAAGGTTGACGCGTATGTGTAGTAGTTGTATGCAGAGGAGATTCGAGTACGACTAGCGGGCATCATCGGTGAATCGGCACGATCAAGCAGTACGTCGTCCCCTCCGGCGGAACGAACTCGAACGCGATCTTGTGGGAGTCCATCGCCGGGTGAAGTTTGAAGAAACGATAGGTCCGGCGGCCGGTACATGTGTCGACCTTCCGGCGGGCGCGCTCGAAGAGTTTGCGGGCGGCCTGGGGGGAGCGCCGGCGGCCGGCCTGGGTGTGCGTGGGGATGATCGGCTGGCCGGTCACGATGTACTCGCTGATCATGACGAACTCGCTCGGGGAGAGCGTCGCCTTGCGGATCATGGTGCAGCCGCGGCGGGTGAAGACCTTCATTCGGACGCCGTCGATCAGGAGGTCGTAGGCGGGGATCTTCCGGACGAAGGCGTCGTAGTCGCGGCGCGCGAGGTAGGCGGCGCCGTCGTTCGTGACGACGCGGCAGTGCCCTTCCCGGGGGATCGTGTATGGCGCGCCTCCCTCGAGGACGCGGGCGATCTCGTCGGGCACGTCCTGGTGGACGGGCCGGGGGAGGGGCTTCGGCTGGGTCATGCGCGGTACGTGCGGGTCGATGCGACGACTTTGCCGATGATCCGGTCCTCGCGCTCCCCGACCCCGATCTGGATGGGGCGGTAGTCGGGGTTCTCGGCCTCAAGCCAGAGCTTTCGGCCTCGCTTGCGCAGACGCTTGACCAGCGCCTCGCCATCCACGTGGGCGACCACGATGTCGCCAGGGTCTGCGGCCGCCTGCTTCCGGACGAAGAGGATGTCGCCGTCGAGGATCCCGGCTCCCTCCATGCTGTTCCCCTTGGTGCGGACCGCGAAGACGCCGCGCCGGTCCCTCACGAGATGCCCCGGGTCCACGTAGCCGTCGGGGGCCTCCTCGGAGAGGAGAGGGTGGCCTGCGGAGATGTAGCCGAGCACGGGGACCCAACTATCCTCCTCGCCCTCGCGGACCTTCAGGGATCGCGCTCCCAGGGTGCCCCGCTTCACTGCGCCGCGCGACTCCAGCCCCTGCAGGAGGGCGAAGACGCTCGACTTCGCGATCCCGAGCCCCGCGCCGATCTCGCTGACGGTCGGCGGCATCTCATGCTTCTCGATGAAGCGCTTGATCCAGTCGAGCGCCTCCTGCTGGCGGGGGGTGATCCCCTCGGACCGGGGCCTGGGCATGGGGATAGGATATCGAACGATCGTTAGGTGTAAATGATTTTCTCCGGATCGTTGTCCGATTCCGGGTACGCCGATGCCCTTTTGGTTCCTGGGGATTATGCCAGGGGGGGACGGCAAGGCAGGGGCGCGCCGGAGGCGTGGGAACTATCGCATAGAGCCGTATTCCCTGTCCGTTTCATGGGTTCCGGCGCATCCGGAAATCGTCGCATCGGTCTCGGATCCGTACAGGATCCTCGATGCCGATGCCCGGGAATCGCGTCTGATCGAGGCCCTGGGTCGGATTCTCCGGGAGGGGCGTGGCACGGCGGTGGCGGTCGTCGGGGGCCAGAAAGGACTTGAGCCGCCCCCCGAAACGAGCGGACATGTGGGCGGGGCCATGGGAACGGGAAGAGACGCATGATCCGCAAGGCCGACGCCCAGGACGACATCAAGCGCGTCGCGATCTACTGCCGCGTCTCGACCGACAAGCAGGCGTCCAAGGAGGACTCCTCCCTCGACACGCAGAAGGACCGGCTCGTCCGGTACGTCGAGGACAAGCGGCGCGCCGGGTGCCGCTGGGAGCTCGCCTACGAGTTCATCGAGGGGGAGGACGAGGAGGGGAAGCGCCACGGGGCGTCTGGCAAGGATCTGAAGCGTCCCTCCTTCGAGCGGATGATGCAGAAGGTCCGAGCGCGGCTCGTCGATGTGGTCCTGTTCACGAAGATGGACCGGATCTCGCGCAGCGTGGTCGACTTCCTGACGCTCGTCGAGGAGTTCGAACGGCACGATGTTCGGCTGATCTCGCTCAAGGAGGAGATCAATACCTCCTCCGCCAGCGGCCGCGTGATGACCACGATCATGATCGCCCTCGCCCAGTTCGAGCGGGAGCAGATCTCCGAACGCACGCGGGAGAAGATGGCTTGGCGCGCCGGGAAGGGGCTTCCGATCGGGCCGCCGGCGCTCGGGTACGAGATGCACGAGAAGCGCTACCGCGTGAACCCGAAGGAGGCGGAGACCGTCCGCTTCATCGAGCGGGCGTACCTGGAGGAGCGGAGCATCGACCGGGTGATGCGTATCCTCCACCGAAAGGGGATCCGTTCGCGCAAGGGGCGCACGATCACGAAGAACACCGTCTCCTGGCTCTTGCGCAACCCGCTCTACACGGGCCGGATCCTGTACCAGGGGGAGGAGTTCCCCGGCCAGCACGAGGCGATCCGGGATGGGCGGACACACGCGGAGATCCTCGCGATCATGAGGCAGAACACGCACGCCAAGGGGAACGGGAGGACGAAGGCCCAGATGTACCACTACCTCCTGCAGGGGCTCCTCGTGTGCGGGTTTTGCCGCGGGCGGATGACCCCGAAGTCGGGGCACGGCCGCGCGGGGAAGCCGTACCACTACTACGTCTGCTCGCGGGCCAACAAGACGGGAGGCCTGGACTGCAAGACGAATTATCTGGACGCGGTCGAGGCGGACCGGCACGTCCTCGATCGCGTGAAGGGGCTGGCGCTGCGGGACGATCTCGTCCTGCGGCTCTGCTCAGAGACGGACGAGCGGTTCCGGGAGGCGCTGGAGACGCTGAAGCGGGACCGCGCGTGCGTGAAGGAGCGGCTCTCCGAGGTCTCGCGCCGGTCGACCAACTTGGCGAAGGCGGTCGCGCAGATGGACGAGGGGGTTCCCAAGTCGCTCCTGGCCGAGGCGAAGGCGCTGGAGAAGGAGGAGGGGGAGCTCGAAGCGTCGCTCTCCCGGCTCGGGGAAGAGATCGCCCAGATCGAGGGCCGGGTGATCCGGGGCGAGGTGACCGGCGAGACGGTCCGCCACCTGTCCGCGATCCTGGGGCACCCCGGGGCGACGCCGGAGCGCGTGAAGGACCTGCTCCCCCGGTTCATCGACTACGTGGTCTGGAGGAAGGCGCCGAAGTCCCGGAAGAAGGGGCACCTGGAGGTGGCGTTGTTCGAGCGGCCGTTCCGGTCCGACCGGGGGCGGGAGGTCACCGAGGTGGTTCGGGAACTCGCGGAGGCGGAACCGGGCGGGTCAGCCCCGGACGGGAGCGAGCCGGGCCAGAATGGCCGGGGTGTGGCTCCCGAAGCGCGAATGGTTCGCCGCGAGTTCAGTATGGGGTGAGCGAGGGGATTCGAACCCCCGACCCGCAGAGCCACAGTCTGCTGCTCTAACCGGCTGAGCTACGCCCACCACCGACGACTGACCCGGCGGATTATACTCCGGACGTGGGAAATGGGCGTGGCGCGCAGAGGTGACCGGATCCGGCGGGCGGCTGCGACGGGGGGGATCGCCCTTCTGGCCGCCTGCGCGATTGCCCAGGAGCCGCCCCCTGCGGGGGGCGTGCCGCAAACGGCCCCCGCGACGCCAGCGCCTGACGCGGCGGCGCGGGCCACCCCCGCCTTCCGGGGCCAGACGGCCAACGGGCGGGCGTTCGACTCCGCGGAACTGGAGGGGAAGGTCGCGGTCGTGTGCGTCCTGGGCGTCTCGTTCGAGCCGTGCCGGCGCGAGGCGGCGTCCCTGAAGGGGGTCCAGGAGGAGCGCGGGGAGTCGGTCCGCGTCGTCTGCATCGCCATGGACCGTGACCCGATGCTGGACGAGCCGCTTCTCGACGCGATGCTCGCCTTCGCGCGGGAGACTGGGCTTCCGTGCCCGGTTATCGCGACGCCCGAGATGATGGCCGCCTGGGGGCGTCTCCTGCCGGAGGGGACGGTCTCCATGTACCCGACGACGTTCATCGTCGGCCGCGACGGAACGGTGCGCCGGATCCTGAAGGGGGTCACCGCCCCCGGCTCGCTGCTCGCGGCGGTGCGGGCGGCGGAAGGCGCGGCGGACGCATCCGCGTCCTGCCCCGTCTGCTCGAGGCCGGAGGACGTCTGCGAGGCTTGCTGGCAAGCGGAGAGGGTTTGCGCGCCCGACGCCGACTGTGTCGCGTGCAAGTCCAACAGGGATCCGCCTGGAGAGGGGGCGCCGGACGGCGCGAGGGGGCCCCTTTGCGAGCGTCATGCGCGGGAGCGGAACGCCTGCCGGGTGTGCGGGTCGTCCGCACCAAGGTAGCGGAGCGCGAAGCGGTCCGCCCCGCGCCGCCGGGCGCGACTCTACGGAAACGTGATCGCGAGCGTCCGGACCGCGCCGGTCCGCAGGTCGACCGCGCGGATCGCGTGGTTGTTCGTGTCGGCGACGTAGAGCGTGTCGCCGGAGACCGACACCCCGCCGGGCTCGTTGAAGCCGGCGGGGTCGTCGGAGGCGCCCGGCTCGCCGCTCCCCACGTACGCGGTGCAGGACTGCTGCGCGGGGTCGATCGTCTTGATCCGGTGGTTGTAGGTGTCGGCGAGGTAGAGGACTCCCTCGCGCGCGGCGATCCCGAGGGGGTGTTGGAGGCGGACGGCGTTGCGCTTGCCGTCGCGGTCGCCGTATTCGAACAGGTCGCCGCCGACCACGGTGACGACCGCGCCGGGCGCCTCGATGTCCACGCGGCGGACGCAGGAGATCTCGCTGTCGGCGACGTAGAGATGCTCCCCGAGGAGCGCCAGTCCGCTCGGCTGCGCGAAGCAGGCGCGCTCGCGCACGCCGTCGCGCCTCTCCTCCTCGCCGGTTCCCGCGAACGGGGTCGCCGAGGCGGAGACGATCTCGACGCGCCAGATCTGGTGGGAACCCGCCATCGCGACGTACAGGCGTCCCTCCCGCGCGACGAGGTCCCAGGGGGAGTTCAAGGACATGGCGGTCCCGGTCCCGGCGCGCGGCGGGTAGTGGTCCGCCTTGCCTCCGGTGCCGCAGAGTGTCGAGACCTCTCCCGTGGCGATCTCGATGCGGCGGATCGCGTGGTTCCCCGTGTCGGCGACGTACAGGAAGCGATCGTGGCGGGCGAGCCCCTGCGGGGAGCGCAACTGCGCCGTGCGCGCCGCCCCGTCCCGCATCCCCGCCTCGCCGGAGCCATAGACGGCCACGACCCTCCCCGTCAGGTCGCAGGCGACCACTCTGTGGTGCCCCGTGTCGGCGATGTAGAGGCGGTTGGCGGCGGCCTCGGCGAGGATCTTCCCCGGGAAGGCGAGGGTGTCGGCGGGCCGCTCTTCCAAGCGCGCGGGGCTGGCGCCCCCCTCGGCGAGCGTTCCGCGCTCCCGGTAGGCGTCCAGGAGCGCGCGGATCCGCTCCCCGATCTCCTCGAGGTGCCCCTCCCCGGCGTAGGCGCGATGGATCCGCCCCTCGGGGTCGATCAGGACGAGTGTCGGCCAGGTCCGGACGCCGTAGGCGTCCCAGGTCCGGCCCCGTATGCGGCCGGTGGGGAGCTCCTCCAGCGGGTCGAGGAGGACCGGGTGGCGGATCCCGTGCCGCGCGATCGCGGCGCGCACCTGTTCCGGCTGCGCCTCGTTGGCGAACTTCGCGCAGTGGACGCCGAGGACGGTGACCGGCTCGTCTCGGAACGTTTCCTCCATCTCCGCCAGGCCGGGGAGCGTATGCAGGCAGTTGATGCAGCAGAAGGTCCAGAAGTCGAGGAGGACGACGCGGCCGCGCAGGGAGACGAGCGTCGGCGGCGCATCGGTGTTGAGCCACGTCGCCTCCTCCGGAAACTCCGGGGCGGGGGGGAACAGCGGACGCGTCTCGCGGGCGTCCAGGAGACGCTCCAGGCCGAGGACCCCCGCGGTGAGGCAGGCCATCACGACGGCCCACTGGCGCGCGGAGCGCAGGAAGTCCCGCATGGCTCTACTCCTCCAGGGTCAGTTCCAGGACCCGATCCGACGCCCGGTAGCGGGACTGGACGTTCCGCACGGGACAGGGGAGGTCGATCTCGCGCCGGAACCGAGGGGGGAAGGCGCCGACGACGCCGATGAGCGGATCGAGGCTCCTGTCCTCCAGCCATCCCTCGACGATGAGGCGCGTCGGCGAGGCGAGCGTCGCCTGCGTGCGGTAGGGGGGCATCGGGTCCGCGACGCCGAGCCGTGTCTTGAGCCAGTGGTCCGGGACCGTCCGGGCGAGCTCCATCTCGACGGTCAGGCCGTTCTCGCGCGGCAGGAGGCGGTAGGCGCGGCCGTAGCGGCGGTCGCGCTCGGTCCGCGCCTCGGTCTGCGACAGGACCGTCTCGCGCTTGGCGCGCATGTCGCGCAGGTACGGCCGGTACTTCGCGCGCTTCGCCTCCCAGGCCTTCGCCTTCTCGGCGCGCGCCTTCGCCTCCGCCTCCTCGGCCTTCTTGCGCTCGATGTCGGGGTCCTTCGACGCATCGATCTTCGCCTTCTTCGCCTCCGCGGTCGGAAGCGGGTCGACCTTCTTGTTGATCTTGGCGTTCTTCGCCGATTCCTTCGCGTTGAGCTCGATGTACGGCTTCCACGCGTCCGGCACCGCGCTCGCCTCGAGGATCGCCTCGACCGGGCACTCCGGGAC
>JACQRN010000253.1 GCA_016206515.1 Planctomycetota bacterium
GGTGCGGCCGTTGCAACTACCGGGACGTCTGCGGCGGGTCCCGTTCGCGCGCGTACGCGTTGTCGCAGGACGCGTTCGCGGAGGATCCCTGGTGCCTGTACGAGCCGGCGTGACGGCGCCCGACGGCGTCCTTCTGCTCGCCTACGGGGGGCCGTCCGTCCCGGAGGAGGTCCGCCCCTTCCTGCGGGAGATCCTCGGCGGCCGGACGTCCGCGGAGGGGCTCGTCGAGGCGGTCGAGCGGCAGTACGACTGCATCGGGGGCGTCTCGCCTCTCCGCAAGAAGACGGAGGCGCAGGCCGCCGCCCTGGCCGATGCGCTCGCCGCGTCCGGGATGCGTCTCCCCGTCGCGGTCGGGATGCGTCATGGCCCCCCTTCGATCGGGGACGCGCTGGACGACCTGGCGCGCCGCGGATGCCGGCACGCGCGCGGGATCATCCTATCCCCGTTCCGTTCGCCGGCCAGCTGGGACGCGTACCGGCAGCAGACGGAGGTGGCCCGCGCGGCACTCGGGGCGCGCTCCCCGCAGGTGTCCTACGCGGGGCCGTGGGGGGAGGCCCCCGCGTACGTGGAGGCGGTCGCCGGACGGATCCGGGAGGAACTGGCCCGGTCCGAGCCGGGCGGCCCCGTGCACATCGTCTTCACGGCGCATGCGATCCCGTACGAGATGGCGCACGTTTCCCCCTACTCGCGGGAGTTCAGCGCGGCGTCCGGGGCCGTCGCCGTGCGGGTCCCCGCCGCGCGGGTTCCCGCCGCGCGGGTTCCCGCGATGGCGTACTCGATGGCATACCAGTCGCGCCCGCTGCGTGCGGCGGGGGCGTGGACGGGTCCGGATCTCCGTGCACATCTGGCGGCGTTGGCGCTCGACGGTGTGCGGGACGTGGTCGTCTGCCCGATCGGGTTCGTCTGCGACCACAAGGAGGTTCTGTACGACCTCGATGTGGAGGCGCGCACCCTCGCCGAATCGGCGGGGATGCGATATCGCAGGGCGTCCACGGTGGAGGATCACCCGGGGTTCATCGGGATGCTGGCGGATCTCGTCCGGCCCCCGTCTCCGTGCTGACGGGAACCCGTCCCGGCCCCATCCACGCGAACCGCTCCTCCCCGCAGGACGTCATCGTAACGCACGTGACCTAAAGACGTTCCGGATGGGCAGGCTTCTTCCTCGCGTTCCCCCCTTCGCTGGCTTGGCCTTTGCCACGGTTTGCGGCAGGGAGACAGGTGGCCGGAGGCGATTCGCCGGGTGGTGAAGTCGATCACAAGTCGGTCCTCCCCAGGGCCCTCGACGCGGCGGCCACGATCCTCGGCCCCCTTTCGAACCTGTTCGTCCTCGTCGTCGGGACCGGCGAGATCGCCGAGGAGGCGTTGAAGGATCTCCGGCGGCGCGGGGTACGCGACGTGGCGTTCGTCGGGCGCGACCCCAGCCGGGCGATCACCTGGGAGTCGGGACATCCCGAGAGGGCTTGGTCCCTGGAGGAGATCGACAAGGTGCTCTGGCGGGCCGATCTCGTGATCGTCTGCTCCCGCGCCACGGGGCCCGTGATCACCGCGGAGCAGGTCCGCCACGCCCTGGCCCTCCGGTGCTTCCGCACCCGCCCGCTCCTGATCCTGGATCTCGGCGTCCCCGGGGACGTCGAGGCGGAGGTGGGGCGGCTGGCGGGGGTCCAACTGCGCAATCTGGACAGCTTCCGGGGCGAGGTCGGTGCGGAGGGGATCTCGTGATCGGGTCTCGCTCTGCGTGGATTCTTGCGCACCCACGACAAACTCCCGTCTTTCGGGGGAGGGGCGCGTCCACTCGTCGCCTTCGGCGCGTCTTCCTAACCGGATGGGGCCAAACGTGTTCCACTCGAAACACCTTCTTCCACATTCCACCGATTTCCCATCTGGCGCTGGCTTACCCTTTGCTCCGGATCCGTTTCTAGATGCGCCCCGATGAACGTCTCGAGTTGCGCATCCACGGGCGCGGGGGACAGGGGGCGGTTCTCGCCTCCCTGATCCTGGCGGACGCGGCCCACCGGGAGGGGTACCACGTGCAGGTCTTCCCCGAGTTCGGGGTGGAGCGCAGGGGGGCGCCGGTGGCCGCCTTTGCGCGTCTGGGCCGCTCGCCGATCCGGGACCGGACCAAGGTCTACACGCCGCATCACGTCATGGTCCTCGACGCCGCGCTGGTGCGGTCCGTCGATGTGACCGCGGGCCTGCAGCCGAACGGATGGATCCTTCTTAATCATGCTGGGCGGGATGCCGGGCAGGACGGATCTCCGCTTCCGGAGGGGCCGTGGCGGGTCGCGACGGTGGACGCCACCTCGATCGCCGCCGAGCACGGGATCGGGACCTCGACCGCCCCGATCGTCAACACCACCATGGCGGGCGCCTTCGCCCGGGTGACCGCCCTGGTCTCGATCGATGCGATCTGCGATGCGATCCGGGAGCGGATCGGCGCGAAGGCCGAGTCGAACATCGCAGGGGCGCGCGCGGCGTTCGACGCCGTCTCCGTCCGTCCCGCGCCGACCGACGCGGCGCTGCAGGCGATGTACCGATGAAAACCCGATGAGGACCCGATGAAAACCGAACCGGACGGCCGCGTCACGTTCACGGGAGAGGCCGATCTTCCCCCCGTGGCGATGTCGTTCGCCTCGACCGCCTACAACAAGACCGGCTCCTGGAAGTACCTCGAGCCGTACCACCAGGACCTCACCCCGCCGTGCAACAGCGTCTGCCTGGCGGGGAACGACATCGTCAACGTGATGCGGCGCATCGAGGCGGGCGATCTGCGGGAGGCGGCGCTTCTCCTGCTGGAGACGAACCCCCTCCCCTCGGTGACCGGCCGGGTCTGTCCCCACCCGTGCGAGAAGCCGTGCAACCGCAAGGCGATGGGGGGCGCGGTGTCGATCCGAGCCCTGGAGCGTTTCCTCGGGGACTGGGCCGCCCGGGAGGGGGTCCTGCCGTCGCCCGTGCCCGAGGCGCTCGCGCCGGGGGACGGGCGGTCGGTCGCGGTCGTGGGGTCGGGGCCCGCGGGCCTGTCGGCGGCGTACTTCCTGCGCCGGGCCGGATTCTCCCCGACCGTCTTCGAGGCGGCGCGGGAGACGGGCGGCCTGCTGCGGTACGGGATCCCAGCCTACCGTCTTCCGAACGGGGTCCTGGACCTGGAGATCCAACGGCTCGCCGGGATCGGCGTCCGGTTCGAGACCGGAGTCCGTTTGGGAAAGGACTTCTATCTCCACGATCTCGCGACCCGGCATGCGGCGGTGGTCCTGGCGTTCGGGAAGAACGCCACCCGGGGGCTCGGCATCCCCGGGGAGAACCTGAAAGGGGTCTGGGACGGGATCGATCTCCTGGCGCGCGCGAAGGCCGGGAAACCGCCCGCCCTGGGCGGGGAGGTCGCCGTCATCGGGGGAGGGAACACGGCGGTCGACTGCGCCCGCACCGCGCTGCGGCTCGGAGGCAAGGCGACGATCCTCTACCGCCGCACGCGGCGCGAGATGCCCGCCTTCAAGGAGGAGATCGAGGAGGCGATCGAGGAGGGGATCCGGATCGAGTACCTGGCGGCCCCCGTCTCCCTCTCGCGCCGCCCCGGCGGCGGGATCGACCTGCGGTGCGTTCGGATGGCGCTCGGCGAGCCGGACGAGTCGGGCCGGGCGAGACCCGTGGCGGTGCCGGGATCCGAATTCACGGTCGCGGTCGACGCGGTGGTCAAGGCGCTCGGCGAGGGGGTCGACCTCGGCATCGTGCCGGAGAATCTCCGCAAGGGGGAGTGGCGGGTCTCCTGCGACGAGCGCCGTCGCACGCCGGTCGACAACGTCTTCGCCTGCGGGGACTGCGCGGGGGACGAGGGGACCGTCGCCGACGCCATCCGCGCCGGACGCGAGGCGGCGCATGCGGTCGCCTCGACCCTTCTCGACCGGCCGTACGCCCCGCCGAACCTTACGCGCGACCGCGGGGCCTCGGCGGAGGTCGCGAAGTTCAAGCGGTTCAACCGCGCCTATTTCCGCGAGGAGGCGGGCGTGTCTCCCTCGCACCGCCCCGCATCGGAGCGACGCGCGGACTTCCGGGAGGTGGCGCTCCCCCTGGGGGAGGAGGAGGCTCGCGCGGAGGCGGCGCGGTGCTTCAAGTGCGGAACCTGCGTCCGGTGCGACAACTGCCACGTCTTCTGCCCCGACATGGCGGTTACGAAGACCGCCCGGGGGTACGAGATCGCCTACGACTACTGCAAGGGGTGCGGGGTCTGCGTCCAGGAGTGCCCCCGCGCGGCGATCCACCTGCGGAGGGCGCCGTGACGGCCCCGCAGGCGGCCGCGCGCGAGGGGTCGGCGGCGGCATCCACCCGGATCCTCACCGGGAACCAGGCCGCCGCCTACGGCGCCTACCTCTCGCAGGTCCAGGTGGTGTCGGCCTACCCGATCACGCCGCAGACGACCGTCATCGAGACTCTGGCGGAACTCTACCGGGACGCCCCGTGGCCGAGCCGCTTCGTCAACGTGGAGTCGGAGCATTCCGCGATGGCCGCCTGCATCGGCGCGTCGATGGCGGGGGCGCGCGCCTTCACCGCCACGTCCTCCCAGGGGCTCGCGCTGATGCACGAACTGTTGCACTGGGCCTCCGCACAGAGGCTCCCCCTGGTGATGGTGAACGTGAACCGGGCCCTGGCGCCCGGCTGGAACATCTGGACCGACCAGAACGACTCCCTCTCGCAGCGGGACACCGGCTGGATGCAGCTCTACTGCGAAAGCAACCAGGAGGCGCTCGACACCGTGATCCAGGCGTACCGGGTCGCGGAGCAGGTCCAGATCCCGATCATGGTCGTGCTGGATGCCTTCGTCCTGTCGCACACCGCCGAGGCGGTGTCGCTCCCCTCCCCGGAGATGGTGCGGGCGTTCCTCCCGCCGCGCGATCCCCCCTTCCGGCTGGACGTGGAGGAGCCCCACGCCTTCGGGGGGCTCCTCACGCCGGACCACTACCAGGAGGTGCGCGCCAAGCTGCACAGGGGGATGGAGGATGCGATCCCGATCTGGGGCGAGGCGGAGCGCTCGTGGGAGGCGTTCACCGGACGCGCCTACGACGCGGTCGTGCCGTACCGGACCGAGGACGCGGAGATGGTGCTGGTCGCCTCCGCCACCGTCGCCTCGACCGCCCGCGACGTGATCGACGCGCTCCGCGCGCGCGGGAAGAAGGTCGGCCTGTTGAGGGTGAGGCTCTTCCGTCCGACCCCGCACGACGCGCTGCGCTTGGCTTTGCGGGGGATCCCCCGCGTCGCGGTGATCGACCGCAACATCTCCTACGGCCACCACGGGATCTTCTTCCAGGAGATCAAGTCCGCCCTGTACGACCTGCCGGCGAGGGAGCGGCCCGGGATGTTCGGGTACGTCACCGGCCTGGGAGGGCGGGACGTCACGCGAGGCGTGATCCTGGACGCCGTCGGCCGGACCCTTTCCCGCGACCGCGCCGAGCCGGAAACGGTCTGGATCGGCCGCAAGGAGTAGCGCGCGATGCGGACCGACTGTCCCGACCGCCCCCACTTCCGCCTCCCCAACGGAGGGGAGATCGTGAGCCGCGGGCACCTCGCCTGCCCGGGGTGCGGGATCATGCCGGCGATCCGGTTCGCCATGAAGGTGCTCGGCCGCCGCACGGTGATCGTCGCGCCGGCCTGCTGCTACGCCGTGGTGGACGGCCCGTTCCCGTACTCGGCGGCGGGGGTCCCGTTCCTGCACAGCGCCTTCGAGGCCGCCGCCTCCTTCGCCAGCGGGGTGCGGGCGGGGCTGGACACGACCGGTGTCGCGGACGTGACGGTCCTGGCCTGGGCCGGGGACGGCGGCACGTTCGACATCGGGCTGCAGTCGCTCTCCGCCGCCGCCGAGCGGAACGAGAACATGATCTACGTCTGCTACGACAACGAGGCGTACATGAACACCGGGATCCAGCGTTCCTCCGCGACCCCGCGTGGCGCCTGGACGACCACGACGCCCAAGGGCGCGACGAAGACGGAACGCAAGAAGGACCTGGGCGCGATCATGGCCGCCCACCGGGTCCCGTATTTCGCCACCGCGACGATCGCCTACCTGGAGGACCTGACGCGGAAGTTCGCCAAGGCACGGGATCTCGGTGGGTTCCGGATGCTCCATCTCTACGCCCCCTGTCCGACGGGGTGGAAGGCGGATGCGAGGCACATGGTCGAACTCTCGCGCCTCGCGGTCCGGACGAGGGTCTTCCCCCTGTACGAGGTGCACGACGGGACGCGCTTCGAGGTCACGCTCGATCCGGAGACGGCGCCGCTTCGCGACTACCTGGCGTTGCAGGGGCGC
The DNA here is from genome assembly GCA_016206515.1 of Planctomycetota bacterium. Lineage (GTDB taxonomy): Bacteria > Planctomycetota > SBBH01 > SBBH01 > JACQRN01 > JACQRN01. The sequence goes on from JACQRN010000253.1 coordinate 6,293, forward strand.
TTCGCGGAGATGGGGGATGCCGGGGTCGCCGCGATGGAGGACGAAATCCGGGACCGGTGGGAGATCCTCCAGAGGCGCGCGGCGTCTTCCGGAAGGGCGTGAGGGGTCACCGGATGAGTGCCTCGGGCCTGTTCCGGAGGGGACGGGAATCCTCGTATGGTGCCGGCGCCGCCGTTTGCGCGGTCTTCTGCCTTCTGGCCTGGGCGGGCCACTGCGATTCCTCCACGGGTGGCGCGGCGGTCCCCTTTCCGGAGTTCGAGGAGGCGCAGAGGCAGTCCCTCGAGTGGTCGCGGAGGATGCTCGAGAACAGGTCGCGCTCCACGCCGGAGCTCAGGCGGATCCTGGCTCACCGGGTGCATGTGCCGGTCCCGGTGGGGGATGGCACACCGGCGCGCGCGCCGCTGAGGATCCCCGTTGTCGCGCCGTGGGACATCCTCGGCGTATTTCCGGAGACGACCCTTGTCGTGCGGACCGCTGGCGAGCCGCGTGTAACGGTGTCCGGCGAGGCGGAAGGATCGCTTCTGTTCGCGAAGAGAACGGTCAGCGCGTCCTGCCAGATCACGGACGACGACCCGGTCTGGCAGACGAAGGACGAGGCGACCACCGATTTCGCGGACTGGTTCGAGGGGGTCCTGTCGGAGCCGTTCTCCCTGATCGGGCTGAATTTCTCGATCCACGGCGGCCGTGTCGACGAGGTTTCCGGCAAGTTCGAGGCGGGCTACCTCTCCGCGGTGGCCGGCATGAGGCCTGGGGATCCCGGAAGTCCCACCGAGGTGTTCGCGGGAGGCGGCGCGGAACTCTCCACGCCCGACGTCCTGAAGCACCTCGCTTCGGCCAGCGTCAAGGCGGACGTCGAGGTCGCCCTGTCGGTCGAGGGGGTGGACATCGAGTACGGCTCGCCGTTCGCCCGGAGCAGCCTGAGGGGGCGTCTGGCCTCCGCGGTCGAGAGACTGGTGTTGACGAGGATCGGATGCCCCCGGTGTTCGGCGCGCGGGGAACTGACCTGCTCGAGGTGCGCGAATGCCAGGACCGTCCGGTGCGACGGGTGCGGGGACGCCCGCACGGTGACCTGTCCCAGGTGCCAGGGCGCCAGGACTTTCGAGTGCTCAAGGTGCGGGGGCGCCGGTTGGCTCGCATGCGAGACGACGGATCGATGCTGGCGGTGCGGCGGTACCGGTGTGGCGAAGTGCTCCAGCTGCTCCAACGGGACGGTCTACGAGGAGATGTCCGAGACGAGGTGGGAAAGCGAGATGCGGAGCGCCGGGTTCGACGCGAACGGCGATCCCTACTACGAGATGGTTCGGGTGCCCAGGACCCACACCTGGCAGGAGGCGCGCCCATGCGGGAGTTGCGGCGGGTCCGGCACGGCGGGCGCGTGCGGCAACTGCGGTGGGACCGGGACCGTGGTGTGCGGGAGTTGCGGTGGAAGCGGCCAGCGGGGTTGCGGACGGTGCACTGGAACAGGCAGGGCGTCCTGCGGGGGATGCCGGGGCGCCGGGACCGTCCGGTGTCCCACATGCCGCGGCCGCCCGCCCACCTGCCCGGAGTGCCGGGGGCGGACGATCGTCTGCCCCATCTGCCGGGGAAGGAAGGGGTTTGGGGGGGGCGGACGCGTGGGTGGGCATTGATGGACTTGCGGCTCGTGCAGGCCGCTTCGATCGCGATCCTGTTGTCCGGGTGTTCCGGCGGCGGCGCTCTGCGCGGGTACGGGCCGGAGGTCCTGGGGCAGGGCGATCCCTCCCTGGACCCGTGCGCGAGGGTGCTCGCGTGCGGTATCGAGGGGGATCTGTTCTTCCCGGCGGGCGGGAACATCGTCCGGTACGAACCGGGCGACAACCGGCACGAGAGGATCGTGCGAGACGGGTGCCAGGGTGTTCGGGATCTGGCCGTGACGGAGGACGGTGCGCTGGTGGTGCTGGCGGACAGGACGGTCAGCGCGTACATCGGCGGATATCTGCTGGAGGTGCTGACGCTCCCCTGCGGGGGGAGGCGGATGTCGGTCGGGGACGGCTGCCTGTACGTCGCGTGCGATACCCTGGGCGGTGGAGGGGGCGCGCTCTACCGGTACGACACCGGAGGCGGCGGACTTCTCCTCCGCTGCGAGTTCGAAGGGGGGATCACCGCGATCGCCGGGGTGCGAGGCGGGTGCCTGGTCGCCTCCGGGGGGTGCGTCTACAAGGTGTTCGACTCGCCGGACAAGGTGGTATCGCTCTTCGTATTCGGTCTGTACGGCCGCGTCATCGGTTCGCTGGCGCCTGACCCTTTATCGAGGATCGTCTACTTCACGGCGGACGATGCCACCTACGCGTATCTGGAGGGACAGGTCGTGCAGGTGCTCCCGATGGGCGGGGTGGCCCGCTTCCGTCGTGGGGAACTGGTGGTGCTGGACCACGCCATCCCTCAGCTCGTGATTCTTGGGGACGCCGCCTCCCGTGCCAGGGCACAGATCAGGGCGGGGCGGGAATAGTCGCTCCAGCGCGGCGCGCGGCCCTGTAATTTCGCGCGCTGCCGCGGTCCTTCCCGCGTAGCGCGGAGCAGGGACGCTCCCAGTTGCTCTGGAGGGAGGGAACGTCATTTGCGAGTCAATGGGTCCGGATCGTCCGTTGCCATGGATCTCACGCTCCATCGGGAAGGTTCCTATGCCGTGTGCGTCGCCGCGCGGCTGACCGGCCTGCGGGCCGGCGACCGGCGCCTGTCGGCGGCCGAGATCGCGCAGGAGTGCAACATCCCGCAGGCGATCCTTCGGAAGACGGCCCTGCACCTGGCGCGGGGCGGCGTGATCGAGGGGACGAGGGGGTGCGGGTACCGCCTCCCGCCCGAAGGCGCCCCGGCGACGCTCCTGGACGTGATCCGTCCGTTCGACGGCGCTTGCCTCGAGCGCGACGGCTGCTTCGCGAAAGACGGGGCATGCCCCGTCTCGGAGGTCTGTCCGGCGCGCGCGCTGGCGCGCCGCATCCGGGGGGATCTGCGCGACGGGCTCGCGGGGATCCCCGTAGGGGCACTGCCGCTCGATGCGCGGGGGATCCCGCACTGCTTCCAGGCGACGCCGGAGGCGTGAACCTCGCCGTAATCACGGTCGCTCTTCTCCTGACCTCTACGTCTTTGTGGAGGCAATAGATCATGTCGCTGCCCATAACTTGCCTACGCTGAATCAGTCGTATCTTCGGGTCGCTTAAGTCTGATTCTGGCGCCATCTCGACTCTATCATGTGCCCATATCGGGGGGGGGCACGATGGGGAGATGGACGGTTGGATTCTGGTCGGGAACGGCGCTGATCCTGTCCGTTGGCATACTGCTGTCCTGGGCGTGGGGAACGCGCGCGGAGGAACCCGCGGCGCCTGCGCAGGAGCGGAATGAGGAATCCGCGCGGCTGCGCGAGGAGGTCCGGGCGATCCTGCGGGAGTTGCAGCTGACGGCGGTCGAGGAGACCCCCGAGGAGAAACGGCTTCGGACCATCTACGACGACGGTTTCTACCTCGTCGGGCCGGACGACACGCTGAAGATCGGCGGGTGGGCGCAGAGCGATACGCGTTGGCTCGAGGACAACCATCCCGCTGCCAGCGAATTCTTCACGCGCCGCGCGCGGCTGGATGTGCGCGGGACGCTGGAGAAGGATTTCGCATACCGTTTCTACACGGCGTTCGAAGGGGCGTCCGCGCGACTGCAGGAGGGGTGGATCGAGTACCGGCGTGCGCCCCTGGCGCGCGTCCGGATCGGACAGTTCAAGGAACCGTTCAGCCTGGAGGCGGCGGGATCCTCCCGATGGACCGCCGCGGTGGAGAGGGCCCTCGGGCCGACGAACCTCTCCCCCCAAGAGGATCTCGGCGCCCAGGTGCACGGGGCGCTGGGGGACCGGCGGGCGGAGTACGCCGTCGGCTTCTTCAACGGCCGCGGCAAGAACGTCTCCGACACCAATGATGAGAAGGACGCCGCGGCACGCCTGACGCTGCTCCCGTTCCGCAACGGGCCGTCGTGGCTCGCGGGGCTCCAGGTGGGTGCCAGCGCCACCGAGGGGCGCGCGGACGACTCCCTGGCGGGGACGGAATACCGCACCGCGCCGCGGACGGCGTTCGTGACGTTCGCCTCGGGGGTCACGCAGGCGGGGTCGACCTCGCGGCGGGGTGTCGAGGCGGAGTGGCTTGCCGGCCCCTTCGGCCTCGCGGTCGAGCATCTTTCCGTGCAACGCGAGGGGGTCGAACGCGCCCCGTACGAGGAGGACGTCCGGAGCGATGCGTGGTACGTCACGGGGACTTGGCTCCTGACCGGGGAGTCCCAGCCGCGCAACAAGACGGTCCGCCCGGCGCGTCCCCTTGGTGAGGACGGGGGGTGGGGGGCCTGGGGTGTGCACGCACGGATCGAGGAGTTCGATACCCAGGATCGCCTGTTCGAGAGAGGGATGGCGACCGGCACCCCGCACGTTTCGAGCTGGACCGCTGGCGTCTCCTGGTGGCCGAATCGGCACATCCGGGTCCTCGGGGACCTGTTCCACGACAACTTCGACGGGCTGGTGACGGTGTCGGGCCGCTCGATCGGGGACGAGACCGGGGTTCTCTTGCGGTTCCAGTTCGACTTCTAGGGGAGGGTTGGCCATGGAGATGACGTCGCGCGAGTTCTGGACGGTGTTCCACGGGATGGGGGTCGGGGCGGTGTAC
>JACQRN010000254.1 GCA_016206515.1 Planctomycetota bacterium
GGATGGGGGGGATCTCCGCGCGCGCGCGCGGCGGCGCCATCGCGCTCGCCTCCGCCCTGTGCCTGTTCGCGGAGCTGATGGCGATCCGGTGGCACGCGGATTCGTTCCAGGTCTTCGCCTATTTCCGGAACCTCTCCCTGTTCGCGTGCTTCCTGGGGTTGGGGATCGGCTTCGCCCGCGCCGGCTCGCCCGGGGCGCTCCGGACGCCGGTGGCGCTCGTGTCGCTGGGGCTCCAGGGGATCGCCCTGCGCCTCCTGGGGAAGACCCCGCTGGGGGGCGAGGCCCTGAACAACCCCGTGCCGGAGCAGGCGTTGTTCGGTCTCTTCTCGACGAACCTCTGGGCGAAGTACGCGATCTGCTACGGGTTCCTGCTCCTGGTCTTCCTCTGGACGGCCGTCTCCTTCGTGCCGCTCGGTCGCCTCGCGGGGCGCCTGATGTCCAGCGGGCCGCGGCTGTCCGCCTACGGCTGGAACCTGGCCGGGTCGCTCGCGGGAGTCGTGGCGTTCTCGGCCTGCCTGGCGCTGTGGCTCCCCCCGCCGGCGTGGATCGGGATCGCGGTGCTCCTCGCCCTGCCGCTCCTGGGGCGTTCCCCGCTCGCCTGGGGCCCGCCCGCGTGTGCGGCGGCGCTCGCGGCGGCCCTCTGGGCATTCCCGGGTCCGGAGGGGTTCGAGGAGATCCACTCCCCCTACCAGTACCTGACGTGCCGCCGGCACCCCGGTGGGACGGCGACGATCGGGGTCAACCACGCCTATTTCCAGCAGGTCCTCGACCTGCGCCCGGGGACGGTCGGGCGCTTCCCCGGGAGCCGACTCGAGTCGCACGCGCGGTACTACGATTTCCCGTACGAGGGCGGGGAGCCGCCCGGGCGCGTGCTGGTCCTCGGCGCGGGGGCGGGGAACGACGTGGCGGCCGCGCTGCGCGCGGGGGCGCGCGAGGTGGACGCAGTCGAGATCGACCCGGCGATCGCCGATCTCGGCCGGCGGGTCCACCCGGAGCGCCCGTACGACGACCCGCGCGTCCGGGTGATCCTCGACGATGCCCGCAGCTTCCTGCGCCGCACGGACCGGTCGTACGACCTGATCGTCTACGGTCTGCTGGACACCCATGCGGTGCTGTCGAGCCACTCGAGCGTCCGGCTCGACAGCTACGTCTACACGGTGGAGGGGATCGCGGAGGCGGCGCGGCGCCTGGCGCCGGGGGGGCGGATCTCGATGACCTTCTCCCTCGTGTCGGACCTCCACGGCGCCAAGCTCGCGCGGATGTTCCGCGAGGCGCTCCGGTCCCCCGCCTGCGCGTACCGCACGCACTACGACAACGGCGTGACGTTCCTGTGGCCCGCCGTCCGTACCCCGCCCCCCCGGGGGGGGGTGGAGGGGTTCGAGGAGGTGACGGCCCGGTTCGAGGCGCGCGCCCCGCTCTCCGACCCGGCGACGGACGACTGGCCCTTCTTCTACATGCCGGTCCGGGCGTACCCGCGCTCCTACCTCGGGCTGGTGGCGATCGTGCTGGCGTGCGCCGTCGCGCTCCTGCGCGGGGGGGGGCGTGGCGGAGGGTCGTGGCCGTGCTTCTTCCTGGGGGCGGGGTTCATGCTCGTCGAGACGAAGGGGATCACCGAGCTGGGGCTCACCTTCGGGAACCGGTGGACGGTCGTCGGCGCGATGATCGCCGGGGTCCTCGTGATGGCGATGCTGGCGAATGCGCACGTCGCCCGGCACGGCGCGCGGCGGCTCGCCCCCTGGTACACGCTCCTCCTCGGATCCCTCGGCGCGGGGCTCCTCCTTCCGCCGGGGGCGTGGGAGCGGCTTCCCCCGGCCCTCGCCCCATGGCTGCACGCGGCGTGGCTGGCGCTCCCGGTCGGATTCTCCGGTGTCGTCTTCTCCGCGACGTTCGCCCGCTCCGGCTCGACCTCCGGCGCGCTCGCCTCGAACCTGCTCGGGGCGATGGCCGGCGGGCTCCTGGAGTACAACGTGATGTACTTCGGGCTCCGGGTGCTCTACCTGTTCGCCCTGGGGTGCTACGCGGCGGCGGCGGTAGCGTCCAGGAGAAGGTGACGCCCCAGGTGGACTGTCCTCATTTTCCTCCTACAATGCCGCCGCCTGCGGGGGGGGCATGGGAAGACTCGGACGGTTAGAGGCGACACTCTCTGTCACGCAGCACCAGCACCCGCTGGCGGCCTTCGTGCTGCATCTCCTGTTGAGCGCGGCCTTGGCGGCGGCGCTCGCCGCGGTGTACGCGCGCTACGGTCGGGCGTTGTCGAACCGCGGGCGCTTCGCATCGAATTTCGTCCTGCTTGCCGCGACGACCACGCTGATCATCACCATCGTGAAGTCCTCGCTGGCCCTGTCGCTGGGGCTCGTGGGGGCGCTGTCCATCGTGCGCTTCCGGGCCGCCATCAAGGAGCCCGAGGAACTCGCCTATCTCTTCTGCGCCATCGCCATCGGTCTGGGCTGCGGCGCGCAGCAGACCGGGGTGACGCTCGCGGGGTCCTTCCTCATCGTGGCATTCCTGATCCTTCGCCGCCGCGCCGCCGCGGAGGGGGAGGCCGCGTCCAGCCTGCACCTCACGGTGTCCGGTCCCGTCGGGGGCGCGGTGACGCTGGAGCGGATCGCCGCGTGCCTGCGCGAGCATTGCGCGGAGGTGTCGCTCAAGCGCTTCGACGAGTCGGACAAGGGGATCGAGGCGTCGTTCGCGGTCACGCTGGCCGGCCTTGCACAGTTGGACCGCGCGCGCGCGGCGCTGCGCGGCCTGGGGGACTCGGTGCAGGTGCTTTTCCTCGATCTGGATCGCGACACGGGGTAGGCGGGAACCGGGCCAGCGTCCATGCGTTTGAAGGGGGCTGCACGTCCGCTGCTTGCGGCGCGTCTCGGGACGGCCCTGCGGAGCCGCCGGACCCTGCGTTGGGGCGTCCGCACGGTCTGCGTGCCGCTGCTGATGTGGCTGGGCATCGTCTTCCATCGGTCGGCGTACTATCCTGCGGTGCGGCGCTGGATCGATCCGCACGCCCCCCTCAACGCCATGGCGGGGCTCTGGGTCACACCCCCGCGTCTGATGATGGATGTGGACTTCCTCTCCTACCGGGTCCTCGCGGAGCGCCGTGACGAGGCGCTCCGCACGGGCGTCCTCCTCGCGGAGCCGGGCGACGAGGTCGACGCCACGCTGCGCGACGGGGGGCCACCCATCCGCGCGAGGCTGCGGTTGAAGGGCGACTGGGCGGCCGACCACCTCTCGGGCGACAAGTGGTCCTTTCGCGTCCGCACGGACGCGGACGCGTCCTGGAACGGCATGCGGCGGTTCTCGCTGCACCGTCCCGACGCGCGCAACGGGGTCATCGAGTGGCTTTTCCATGAGGCGATGCGGCGCGAGGGGATCCCCCACCTGCGTTACGGCTTCGTGGACGTCACGCTCAACGGGAAGCCGCTGGGGATCTACGCCTATGAGGAGCACTTCGATCGGCGCCTTTTGGAACACAACCGGCTGCGCGAAGGGCCCATCGTGCGCTTCAACGAGGAACTCTGGTGGCGCGTCGAGGCGGACGGGGCCTCCGGCGACGACCTCCCCGGAGCGCTTCTCCACGCCAACAAGATGCTGCCGGCCGCGGAGGTGGAGAGTTTTCAGTCCGGGTACTGGGAATCCGATCCCGTCCGCGTCTCGCAGCACCGCAAGGCCATGCATCTGCTCGAGGCGCTTCGCAGCGGCAGCGCCGCTGCGCACACGTTGGTCGACGTGGAAAAGACCGCGCGCCACTTCGCCGTGACGGACCTGTTCGGCGGTAACCACGGCGCACGATGGATCAACCGCCGCTTCTACTACAACCCCATCACCTCGCGCCTCGAACCGATCGCCTTCGACGCCAACGCCGGTCGCATCCTGCCCGCCTTGAGCGTCTGCCTCTCCGGAATCGACGGATACGAGGTCAACACGATCCTGCTCGAGGACCCCGTGATCTATGACGCCTACGTGAAGGCCCTGCAGCGCGTGTCCGCGCCGGCGTACCTGGAGGCCCTGCTGGCGGAGTCGGCGGAGGGCCTGCGGCGGAACCTGCGCATCCTGTACCGGGAAGATCCCTCTTGCCGCTTCGATCCGGGCGTCCTGTCGCTGAACCAGCAGCGCATCCGGGAGACGCTCGCGCCGCGGCGCGCCGTGCGCGCCTACTGGAATGCCGGCGAGGACGGGACGGGGTCGCTCGACATCGGCAACGTGCAGATGCTGCCCGTGGACATCGTCGCCCTTCTTCGCGGGCGGGAGATCGTCCCGTTGCAGGCGAGACGGATGGCGCCCAAGCCGCCCATGGACCCGGTGCGCTTCGTCCGCATCCCCCTGCCGCCCGGGGCAGGCTCCCCCCCTGCGGTCGGCGAGCCGCCCTGGCTGCTGCAGTTGCGCATCGCCGGCACCGGGGAGGTGCGCGAGGAGGCGGTGTTTCCATGGCCGGTGGAGGAGCAGGGGCTGCGCGTGCACGACCCCGTCCGCTCGCCCCCCGATGTCGCGTCCTTCCCCTTCCTGGAATGGGACGAGGCCGCCCGGCGCGTCCTGGTGGCACCCGGCCGATGGACGTTGGACAGTCCCCTGCGTCTGCCAGAGGGGTACGCCCTGGTCGCGGGGGCCGGGACGGCGCTCGATCTGCGTGCCGGGGCCTTCCTCCTCGCGCAGGGGCCCGTGCTTTGGTCGGGCACCGAGGAGCATCCCGTCGAGCTCCTCTCCTCCGACGGCACCGGGGGCGGGCTGGCCGTGCTGGGCGCGCGGGAGCGGTCCACGTTATCGCATGTGCGCTTCCGCGGCCTGGGCGCCCCCGCGGCGGACGGGTGGGCGCTGACGGGCGCGGTCACCTTCCACGGGGCGGACGTCACGCTGCGCGACTGCCTCTTCCTGGAGAGTCGCGCCGAGGATGCGCTCAACACGATCCGGTGTGATTTCCTCCTGGAGCGCTGCGCCTTCGCCGACAGCGCGTCGGATGCCTTCGACGCGGACTTCTGCAGCGGTCGCATGGTCTCGGCGCGCATGGCGCGCTCGGGGAACGACGGCCTGGACCTGTCCGGCAGCGCCGTGCACATCGTCGACCTGCGCGTGCACGCCTCGGGGGACAAGGGGGTCAGCATCGGCGAGGACAGCCACGTCGAGGCCGGGTCCATCCGCATCGACGGCGCGCGCATCGGCGTGGCCTGCAAGGACTCGTCCGCGCTCGCGGTGGATAGCCTCTCGATCGCGGAGGCGGACATCGGTGTCGCGCTGTACCGCAAGAAGCCGCAGTTCGGGCCGGCCTCGGTGACGGCGCGCGCGCTGCAGTTGCAGTCCGTAGGCCAGGGGCATCTCGTCGAGCACGGCTCGCGCCTCCTGCACGATCGCGTCGCCGTCGA
>JACQRN010000256.1 GCA_016206515.1 Planctomycetota bacterium
AGCGGCTGGTCGTCGCGGGATACGCGCCGGTCCTCCTGTGCGCCCCGCAGATCCGTCCCCAGGTCAAGAAGCTGACCGACAGCGCCTCGCTCGGTCTCCATGTCCTCTCGTACAATGAGGTCCCGCCCGACATGCCCAGGGAGATCCATGGTGTGATTGCGGTCCCCGAGGGCCTGGAGGCTCCCGTCGCGGTGAAGGCATGAAGCGCCCGTCCGCACGGTCCTGGCGGGGCGACGGCACGGAGTCCTTCCGCGTACACAAGATCGTCGCGGGCGATCTTTCGGAGGCGTGGCGGAAGGTCTCCGCCACGCTGGGCCGCGACGCGGTGGTCCTGCGCACCTCCGAGATCCGGCAGGGGGGGTTCCTGGGGCTCCGCTCGCGCGGCGTCATCGAGATCCAGGCCGTCCGCTGGGACGAGCTCCCGGCGGATCTCAAGCAGAAGTACGCCCGGGGGGGAAAGGGCGAGCCGAAGCCCAAGGTCGCGGAGGCGCCGCGCGCGGACCGGGACGGGAACGGCGCGGGCCTCCCCTCGCAGGAACGGGAGGCGGTCACCCGCCAGATGGCGGAGGTCCACCGTCAGTTCGATGAGGTGAAGGATCTGGTCGCGGGGGTCACGCGCTTGGTGCGCGCTGGGGCCGTGGCGAACTACCCGGAGGAGCTGCGCGGGGTCTACCTGTACCTCCTGGAGAACCAGGTCGCCGACGACCTATCGCGGGACTTAGTCGAGGGGCTGGTGAGGGAGATGACCGGTCCGGAGCTGCGTTCCCCCCAGGTCGTGCGCGCGCGCCTCCTGGCGGCCGTCGAGCGGCGTCTGCTGACCGCAGGCGGGATCCGCCTCTCTCCGGGCAAGGCGCGCGTCGTGGCGCTCGTGGGGCCGACCGGCGTCGGGAAGACGACGACGCTCGCCAAGCTCGCCGCCCACTTCAAGTACCAGGAGCACGCGGCGGTCTCGCTCGCCTCCATCGACACCTACCGGATCGGCGCGGCCGAGCAGCTCCAGAACTACGCCCAGATCCTGGACATCCCGCTTCGGGTCTGCCTGACCGCGAAGGATCTCGGGGAGGCGATCGCCTCGCACCGGGGCGACGGCGTGGTGATGATCGACACGCCGGGGTGCTCCCCGCGCGACGGGATCAAGATGCGGGAGCTCAAGAGCTTCCTCGACGCGGTCAAGCCGGACGAGATCCACCTGGTCCTGGGGACCACGGCGCAGGCGGACCACCTGTTCACGGTGCTCGACGCCTACGCGTCGTTCGGGATCGACCGCGTGATCCTCACGAAGCTCGACGAGTGCACCCGGTTCGGCCTGATCCTCACGGTCCTGGCGCGCACCCAGCGGTCGCTCTCCTACATCACGGACGGGCAGTGCGTCCCGAAGGATATCCAGGAGGGGAACCCTTCGCGGCTCGCGCGGCTGGTGCTCGGGGAGGCGCCTCTGTGAGCCTGCGCGTCGTCGCCGACCGCGCGGATCAGGCCGCGGGGCTCCGGGCGCTCGCGGCGCAGCGCCGCGCGCGCCCTCCCGCCCCCCGCGCCGCGCGCGTCGTCGCGGTCACCAGCGGCAAGGGGGGGACCGGGAAGTCGAACGTCGCGGCGAACCTTGCCTATCTACTGGCGCGCTCCGGCGTCCGGACCGCGCTCGCCGACCTGGACCTGGGGCTCGCAAACCTCGACGTCCTGCTGGGGCTCCACCCGTCGCGGACCCTCGGGCATCTTCTCGACGGGCGTGCGACGCTCCAGGACGTGCTGGTCGAGGGGCCCGGGGGGGTGCGGTTCCTCCCCGGCGCGAGCGGGGTCGCGCGGATCGCCGACCTCGACCCCGCCGGGCGCGACCGCCTGCTGGCGCTCCTGGAACCGATCGAGCGCGAGGCGGACGTTCTCGTCCTCGACACCGGGGCCGGCGTCGGGCAGGGGGTCCTGTCGTTCCTCGAGGCGGCCGACGAGATCCTTCTCGTGACGACCCCCGAGCCGACGGCGACCCTCGACGCCTTCGCGCTCCTGAAGATCCTCGCGTCCCGGCAGGAGCGGAGCGGGGC
>JACQRN010000255.1 GCA_016206515.1 Planctomycetota bacterium
CCGCGCCGGGCCGGACGCGGAGGTGGTGCTGGAGCATGCATAACCGCACGGCGGGGCATCCCCCGCCCCCGCACGCTATCCTGTACCCGTGACGAAACGAAAGACCGAGGCCGCGCCGCAGGCCGAGACGCAGAAGCGACCCGCCGAGGCGCGGCCGGGGGATCCGCGGCACGTCGCGATCATCATGGACGGGAACGGGCGGTGGGCGCGCACGAAGGGATGGATGCGCGTGAAGGGGCATGAGGAGGGGGCGCGCGCGGTGCGCGAGACGACCGAGGCGTGCGCCCAGATGGGGATCGAGCAACTGACCCTCTACGCCTTCTCCACCGAGAACTGGCGGCGGCCGAAGCACGAGGTGGCGTTCCTGATGGGGCTGCTCGAGCGGTATCTCATCGACGAGCGCCCCACGATCATGCGCAACAACGTGCGCCTGACCACGATCGGGCACCCGGAGGGGCTCCCGGAGTCGTGCCAGAGGGAATTGCGCGAGACCCTCGCGATGAGCGCCGAGAACCGCGGCGTGAACCTCTGCCTCGCGCTCAACTACGGCGCGCGGCAGGAGATCGTCGACGCCACCCGCCGGATCGCCCAGCAGGTCCGCCGCGCGGAGATCGAGCCCGAGGACATCACCGAGGAGACGATCCGGAAGGCGCTCTACCAGCCGACCATGCGCGACCCGGACCTCCTGATCCGGACCGCCGGCGAGATGCGGATCTCCAACTTCCTCCTGTGGCAGATCTCCTACTCGGAGCTGTGGGTGACGGCGGTCCACTGGCCGGAGTTCCGCCGCGAGCACCTGGAGGCGGCGATCGCCGACTACCGGAAGCGCGAGAGGCGGTACGGGGGGTTGTGACGCCCCCCCCCGCCGCCGGGACCGTCCTGCGGCAGAGACTGATCGTCGGCACACTTCTGATCGCCGCAGTCGGCGGCATCGTGATTGTGGACCTCCGGACCGGCCGGCGGACCGGCACCACAGTCGCGGTCTCGCTCCTGACCGCAGCATCCCTGTTCGAGATGGAGGGACTCCTGCTGCGCCTGGGATGGCGCGGCATGCGGGTGCTTCTCCCACTCTGCGGAGTCTTCCTGGTGGCCGACGTTCCGCTCTACCTCCCCGGCCGCCCGGTCTACACGATCCCCCTGATCGTCGCGCTCGGCTCCCTCCTGCGGCCTGAGTCGGACCGCCTCCGGAACGCCCTGATGGCGGCCGGCACGCTCCTCTACATCGCGGTCCCGATGCAGTGCCTCGTCCGGCTCGCGGAGGGACCCGGGATCCAGGGGTTCGCGCCTCTCCTCCTGGCCATCGCCATCTGCAAGATGGGCGACACCGCCGCCTACTTCACGGGGACGACGATCGGGCGGCACCCGCTCGCACCGACGATCTCCCCGAAGAAGACGGTCGAGGGGGCCGTCGGGGGGCTCGCGGGAAGCATCGCGGTCTCGGTGGCCGCTCATGCGATGCTCCTGCCCGGGATCCTCACGCTTCCACGGCAGATCCTCTTCGGCGCGCTCGTCGGAGCCGCGGGACAGGTCGGCGATCTGGTCGAATCCTGGATCAAACGCCGCGCCGGGGTGAAGGATTCCGGGGGTACGCTCTTGGCGATGGGCGGGATCCTCGACCTGGTCGATTCGCTCCTGTTCGCGGCGCCGGCCGCCTATCTTCTGGGACGCGCATGGGCGTGAGAAAATCGACCCCCTTGCCGTCCTCCGCCGAGCAGGTGATCGACCTGACGGACATCGAGGAGACCCGCGCGATCCTCGGGGAGGGGGACGCGAACCTCCGCGCGCTGCGCGACCGGCTGGGGATCCAGGTCTCCGCACGTGGCACGCGGCTCCTCCTGCGCGGCCCCTCGCATGCGCTCGCGCAGGCGAAGGCGGCGATCCAGGCGCTGCGCGCGATCTACCGGCGGCAGGGGCGCGTGGAGTCGTCCGACATCCTCCAGGCGATCACGGTCACCGAGCAGGATATCGAGATGCCCAACGAGGGAGCCCTGCAGCTCCCGGGCAAGGGGCGCTGGGCGACGCCCCGCACGCCGGGACAGAAGGCGTACCTCGACGCGATCGCGCGCCACGACCTGGTCCTGTGCACGGGACCCGCGGGGAGCGGCAAGACGTACCTCGCCGTCGCCGCCGCGATCCATGCGCTCGGCCAGGGGGCGGTGAACCGGATCGTCCTGGCGCGCCCTGCGGTCGAGGCGGGAGAGAAGCTCGGCTTCCTCCCCGGCGACATGGCGGAGAAGGTGAACCCGTACCTGCGTCCGATCTACGACGCGCTGGACGACCTCCTGACCCCGGAGCAGTCCCACCGCTACACGGAGCGCGGCGTGATCGAGGTCGCCCCGATCGCCTTCATGCGCGGCCGGACGCTCAACCGCTCGTTCGCGATCCTCGACGAGGCGCAGAACTGCACCGTCGCGCAGCTGAAGATGTTCCTCACCCGGCTCGGCAATCAGTCGAAGGCGGTCGTCACGGGGGACGTGACCCAGAGCGACCTCCCGGGCGGCACCTCCGGCCTCGTCGACGCCCTGCAGACCCTCCAGGGGGTCCCGGGGATCGCCGAGGTCGCCCTGCGCGACTGCGACATCGTGCGCCACCCCCTCGTCACGCGGATCGTGGAGGCGTACGAGCGGCGGCGGCCAAGGACGTCATGAGGCGGGGACGCCACGACCGCGGCGAGATCCGGATGTCGTCCCGAGGAGCCCTCACAATCCGTTCCAGCGACGAGGGACCTGTGTTCCGCGACGAGTCGCCACACAGAGGTCCCTCGGGCCGCGAAGGACGCGCGACCCTCGGGACGACAGCGAGGGTCACGATCCACGGTGCGCTTCCCGGGATGCGCGTCCCGCGCTCCCTCCTGAGAAAGGCCGCTTCGCGCGCGATGCGCCTCGGGCGTCTCGCCGGCCCCCTAGAGATCCAGATCGTCGGCGCGAGGGAGATGGCCTGCCTCAACGAGCGGCACTTGGGCCACCAGGGCCCCACGGACGTCCTCGCGTTCCCCCTCGGTACGGACGGCCCCTGGGACGAGGGGCCGCGCGGGGTCGTGGCGATCTGCGCCGACGTCGCAAGGCGCGAGGCGGCGAGGCGAAAAACGAGCGCGAGCGGGGAACTCGCCCTCTACGCTGTCCACGGCGTCCTGCACCTGGCGGGGTATCGCGACAAGAAGCCGCGCGACGCCGAGCGGATGGACCGCGCGCAACGACGGATCCTCGCCGACCTCGGTGTGCGAGCCATTCCGATGAGGGAGACGACATGAAGAGGGAGCGTGCCTACGCGATCCGCGGCCAGGGATGGCCGCGGCCGCCGAGCGGAGCGAGGCCTCGCGAGGAGCGGCTCCGCCGCGACGAGCGAGACGGCGCCGCCGAGACAGGATGTCGCAGGCGGCGCCCATTCAAATTGAAGCCCCGCGGACGATTCATCGTCCTCGACGGCCCGGACGGCGCCGGGAAGACCACCCAGGTCGCCCTGCTGGCCGCCTCCCTTCGCCGCGCGGGACTCCGCGTCGTCCGCGCGAAGGACCCCGGTGCGACCCCGGCCGGGCGCGCGATCCGCAGGATCCTGCTGCACGGCCGGGACGGGTCGATCGCACCGGACACCGAGCTGTTCCTCTACCTTGCCGCGCGCGCGGAGCTCTCCGCGCGCGTCATCGCCCCCGCCCTCGCGCGGGGGGACTGGGTCGTCTGCGACCGCTACTCCCCCTCCACCGTCGCCTACCAGGGCGCCGCGGCCGGGCGCAACCCGGCGGCGGTCGAGCGCCTCTGCCGCGCGGCGGAGGGGGGCGTGCGGCCGGACCTCGTCGTCATCCTCGACCTGCCCGTGGAAGCGGGGCTACGCCGGATGCGCCGCCGCCTCGACCGGATGGAGCGCAAGGGGGCCGCGTTCCTGCGGGCCGTGCGCCGATCCTTCCTCGCGCAGGCGCGCCGCAACCGCTGGCCGGTCGTGCGTGCGGACGGGACGCCGAAGGAAGTCGGCCAGAGGGTCCGGACCGCCGTGCGCGGGCGCCTGGACCGCTAACGAACCGGCTCCGCCGCCCCATCGCGAACCGGCTGCTCGAATGCCAGGACCAGCCCGTCCGGCGCGGAGATGTGGAACCAGCGGGTCCCCCAATCCGTTGCCTGCAACGGCATCGCGACGGGGATCTCGCGCTCCTGGATCTCGCGGTAGGCGCGGTCGAGATCCACCACCCGAAGGTGCAGCATCATGTTCTCGACGCGCGTGACGGGATGCCCCTCGATCCGCAGGAGCGTCAGGCCGATCCCGCCGCAGCGCAGCTGGTACCCCTTCACGGGCCCGCCGCCGAACGGGTAGGCGACCGAGAAACCGAGCTTCTCGACATAGAAGGTCCGCGTAGCCTCGATATCGGTCGGATAGAGGACCCACTGCGTGATCGACTCCAGGCCGAGAGGGTTCTCCGGCATCGCGCCTCCTCCTTCGCCCGAGGGCGTTTCCTGCGCCCGCGCCACCCACAGGATCCCCGCCAGTGCGCCGCACACCACGACCGCCAAATATTTCCTCGTACGCATACCCCCCCCTTCGACTCCCCCGCGCGGGGCGGTCTACCCCCCCTCCCAACCAGAAGGCGAGGTCACCCATCGAAGGTATCCTGCCCGGGTGGACTCCCACTCCGCCGAGCGCGAGCGCATGGTCGAGACCCAGATCGTCGCGCGGGGGATCCGCGACGCGCGCGTCCTGTCGGCGATGCGAACGGTGCCGCGGGAGAGGTTCCTGCCGCCCGACCGACACTCCCTGGCGTACGCCGACCGCGCGGTGGAGGCCGCCGGCGCTCAGACGATCTCGCAGCCGTACATGGTCGCGCGGATGACCGAGTGCCTCGCCCTGGCCGGGACCGAGCGCGTCCTGGAGGTCGGGACCGGGACCGGATACCAGGCGACGATCCTGTCGCTCCTGGCGCGCGAGGTGTTCACGATCGAAAGGATCCCGGATCTGTCGGAAGCCGCACGGACCCGCCTTGCCGCGCTCGGCCGGGCCAACGCGCATTTCTTCACCGGGGACGGTTCCGTGGGGCTCCCCCCCCACGCCCCGTTCGACCGGATCCTCGTGACCGCCGGCGCGCCGCGCGTCCCCGGGGCGATCCTGTCGCAACTGGCCGACGGCGGCCGGCTCGTCATCCCGGTGGGCCCGCGCGAGGAGCAGGATCTCGAGGTCCACGCCCGGGAGGGCGCCGCGATCCGCGTCACGCGGATGGGGCCGTGCCGGTTCGTGCCGCTGGTGGGCGAGCAGGGGTGGAGAGGGACGGAGACGTAAATTTCGCGAAGCGTACGGCGCGAAGCGTGCAGCGCAACTTCGAAGCCGCGCCTTGCCCCCGCTGCACGCTTCGCGCTTCGCGCTTCGCTACCCTACTTCTGTTTTCCGCCCGCACCCTTCTTTGTCGGCGCGGCAACCGCCTTGGCGACGGCCTGCTTTTTCTCGCGGATGATCGCGGCGGCGAGCGCCAGGCGCTGCGCGTGGCGGTCCTGCGAGGGGATCTCCGCCCAAGCGGCCTTCACCTTCCGGCTCTTCTCCCCGGTCGCCTCGGCGTACCGGCGCAGCAGTCTTGCGGTTCTCTGATTCATGGGGCGCGAATTCTAGCAGGAACGGCAATCTCCAGGGACATCCATCGGGCCATCCATGGCCCGGCTCCTGACTCCTGTCTCCTGACTCCTGTCTCCCTTATCCTTGCGCCTATGTTCTCAAAGATCCTGATCGCCAACCGGGGGGAGATCGCGCTGCGCGTGATCCGCGCGTGCAGGACCCTCGGGATCCGCACGGTCGCCGTCTTCTCGGAGGCGGACCGGACGGCGCCGCACGTGCGCTACGCCGACGAGGCGTATGCGATCGGGCCGGCGGAACCGTCCGCGAGCTACCTGAACATCGAGAGGATCTTGGGTGCCGCCCGTACAGCGAAGGCCGACGCGATCCACCCCGGGTACGGGTTCCTCTCCGAGAACGCCGCGTTCGCCGAGGCGTGCGTGCGCGCCGGGATCGTCTTCGTCGGCCCGCCGCCCTCGGTCCTGCGCTCCGTCGGGGACAAGGACGAGGCCCGCCGCACGATGGCGGCCGCCGGCGTCCCGGTCATCCCCGGGAGCGATCGAGCGCTTGCCGACGCGGACGAGGCGCGCCGGATCGCCGCGACGCTCGGATACCCGGTCGCCCTGAAGGCCGCCTCCGGCGGCGGCGGTCGCGGGATCCGGCGCGTCGCGGACGCTGGCGCCCTCGCCGAGGCGTTCGGGCGCGCCGCGCGGGAGGCGCAGCAGGCGTTCGGGGACGGCCGCCTCTACCTCGAGAAGCTCGTCGAAAGCGCCCGGCATGTCGAGGTGCAGGTGCTCGGGGACGCCCACGGGAACCTCCGCGCCCTGGGCGAGCGAGCCTGCTCCGTGCAGCGCCGCAACCAGAAGCTCCTCGA
>JACQRN010000249.1 GCA_016206515.1 Planctomycetota bacterium
AGTCGGCATCGTGCGAGGGCGGCGCGGGCGCCGCGCGTGACCGTCTCCGTGCCCTGGCGGAGTCCTCTCCGGATCCGGAGGGGGAATGAGTCCTGCGCCCCGAGGGATCGCCCTGGTTCTCGCTTCGGCGCTCCTGGTGCTCCTGTCCCTGGCGGCGGTGATGATGGTCCAGTTGTCGGCGGTGGCGAGGAGGATGGCGCGCAGCGTGGTGGAGACCGCGCGGGCGCAGCTGCTGGCGGGATCCGGGATCGAGTACGCGATGGCGCGTCTGTCGCGCAATCCCGACCCCGCCCCCGGGGCGACGTCCTACGGGGACGATTGGACCTACCGGGACGGCCCGTCGGTCCCCCTCTCTCGGGCGCTCAATCCTTCCTACAACCTCGGGGACCGGTACGCGGACGCGGGGGGCGCCGCGGGGAACCGCCGCTACGTCGCCGGGGAGGACTTCGTGACCTCCGACCGCGACGGGAACGGTTCGTACGACGGGTGGTCGGGGCGCCTGCGGGGGTCCCAGAGCCTGTTCGGGGACCGTTTCGCCCTGAAGATCGAGTCCGAGGAGGGGAAGCTGTACATCAACGGGGGGTATCTCACGGCTGTGGATGGGAACCCTCCCCTGGACCCCGCCAACAACACGCCGGACCACCGCGACCGGAACGCCGGGTACAACGCGATGCTGCACCGGGTCCTGAACCTCCTGGGTGCCCACGCCGACGTGAACGTGCCGGGCCTGGGGGATATCGTCATCGACAAACGTCCGGTCGGGGGGTACCGGTCCCTGGCCGATCTTCCCTCCGCGATCACTCCCGCGCAGCGCGAGCGCCTGTCCGCCCACCTCACCTGCCACGCCTGGGTCGACCGTTCCGTGATCCGGCCGCAGTTGGACCGCAACCCCAGCCCGGGCGGGTACACACGATGGTCTCGCGCCGATCACGTGGCCCTGCGTGGCGGTGCGCCTGCGTTGGATCCGACCGGGCGTGCTCCGGTGAACATCAACCTCGCATCGAGGGGCGTGCTGGAATCCTTGATCGCCGGACTCGGTGGGGGTGTGATCCTCCAGGGATGGGAGACGCAGTACTTCGGTCCCACGCAGCAACACGCGACGGATCTCTTGGTGAGTCTGACCCCCGCCGCGCCTGCCGTGGCCGCGAAGATCATGGAACTCCGAGCAGGGATGGAGGACACGAACCGTAATGGATACCTGGATGCCGGCGAGGACGTCGACGGGGATGGGTACCTCGACGCCCCCTTCGCTTCCTGGGCCCAGTTCAACGCGTTCTGCGACACCCTGGTGCGCAAGGGGGTTCTGCCGACCGCAGGGCCGGTGGCAGGCGTTGACAATTTAAAGATGGCTCGCCATAGGCTGGCGGGGGAGATCCTGAAGGCGAACTTCAACCCCAACGCGAATCTCAACAAGACGAACCCCGACTTGCTCCAGTTCCGCGACATCGACAAGTCGGACCTTGTGACCTATTCGACGGAGTTCTCCCTGCACCCGATCTCGGGGATCCTCTCCGTGGCGTCCCTGGGGCGTGTCCGGGACGTCGCCTCCGGCATTCTCTCCGAGTCCCGGCGGGAGGCCATCCTGCAGATGTTCCTTCCCCTGCGGCAGACGACCCAGAAGGAGTTCGTGGGGGGGCGCGCCCCGGCCACCTCCTACATCACCGCGGCGGACAACACGTGGATGTCGGGGGCATTCCGCACCTTCGGCGCGCGCGCCGGTCTGGGAGGTGCGGGGCAGGGTCTGTCCCTCATGACGTACCCGGAGCCGTATCCGGTCCTGCCGGCCCTGGCGGCGGTGTTCGACGGGCAGATCGGCCTGGCGGCAACGGAGTTGCCGACCGGCCCGGATCCGGCGAACACCCGGTTCATCCACCGGTTCACGAACACCTGGACCGCCGACAAGGCGACTTCCCCGGGGACGACGGCTCTCTCGCCGATCGCTCTCACGGACATGGACAACGTCAACGTCGACTCCCTCCTGCAGACGGCCGTCACGACGACGTCGGCGTTCCATCCGACGCGCCCCAACACGTTCGTCCCCGACGGCGCGTACATCCAGCGCCGCCGTATGCCGATGTACACAAGCAGAGGGAACCTCCCGCCCCGGCACGGGGTCATCTCCTACTGGGTGAAGCCCGATATCATGCCCGCCGCCACACGTGTGGACGTCGCCGTCCAGCAGGCGGCGCGCGGCACGGACGGATCCGACACGCAGGTCCTGTGCATCGGGGCCGGCGGCGTTGCGCCAGGCTTCCTCCCATACAGTTACGGTTTCCTGGTGGAGAATGCCGCGACCGGCGAGACCGACTACTGGCACGAGCGCACCCCCTTTTCATATATCTGGTTCGGACAAGCACTCACTCCCGCTACCCCCTGGGGAGAATCCGTGAGCGAGAGCAGGCACGATCACCGATGGGTCCTGGCGACCGCGTACTGGGATCTGGACCCGTTGAACTACGCAGATGGCTCGGCGGATTACGCGGCCAACGCGAGATTCTGGTTGCTTGGGAAGTGGTGCATTAACAACGCGTTGTCGTGGCACCGGAGCGATTACAAGGAGCCGTTCGAAGGTGTGCCGACGACGGACATCCCCAATGACCTCCGCAGGCTCGTGATCGGCGGGACGCGGATGTACGACAACCTCCAAGGGGTCCATCCCAACCAGACCATCGACGAATTCGCGATCTACGACTACGGCGCGGACTTCGCCTACGGGGCCGCTGACCTCCTGTCGAGGGATCGCTACAAGGACGGCCGCTATTACAAGCGTAACGATGGCCAGTTCACCTCGACCGACCTCCTGCTCCAGCTTCCCGCGGGCACGGGGTTTCCCCTGAAGGTCTCCCGCATGTTCTGGACCCAGATCCTGCCCCGCATGCCTCTGAACGATCCCGCGGCAGCCGGCGCGGCCCCGCCGGTCTGGGACGACGCCCTGCGCGACGCCCGCCTGGGGATCGAGCTCCTTCAGGGGGCCGGGGCCGGCACGGTCCTGCTCAACACCGAGGAGGATCTCGACGCCGATGGCGTCCTCGATTCGGGGGAGGACCTGAACATGAACGGGATCCTCGACTTCCTGGACTACACAGCGGCCTC
>JACQRN010000247.1 GCA_016206515.1 Planctomycetota bacterium
CCGCCGCCACGCCGTCGGCGCGCTCCAGGACCGCGCGCTCCAGGGAGCGGAGCGAACGGGCGCGCGGGCGGATCCGAGGGTCCGGGTTGCGCGACATGTCGTCGGAGAAGAACGCGACCCACGGGAGGCGCGCGCGACCGGCCAGACGCAGGCCGATCCAGTGCGGCGTGAACGGGTTGGAGACCGAGAGGATCGCGTCGATCCCCCCCTCGCGCAGGCGCCGAGAGGCGGCCGCATGCGCGAACGGCGCCCACCCGACGAACGGGTCCGGCCAGATCCGGTCGACCGCCCCGTCGAGCGCGCGGGCCGGGACGCCGAGCCACTTCAGGCGCTGGAGCAGGCGCCGCAGGGGGATCTCCCCGGCCCGGATCGCTTCCGTCCCCTCCCCGATGCCGAGCGCCGCGTCCCGCACGGGGGCGTCCGGGGAGAGCGCGGCCACGACGGTCGCCTCCCATCCGAACTCCGGAAGGAGCCGCGTCCAGGACGACACCCGCACGGAGGCGACCCCCCCGGCCGGGGGAAAGAAGTACGACAGGACGAGCACCCGCCTGCGCGGCGTCACGACAGGGAACCTGCCATCGTGCGGGGGAGCGCCCCCCGCCCCCGTGACCCGGCCCCGCCGCATACGGCCTTATTACACCGCCGCCGGGAGCCCCCCTGCCAGGGCGCCATGCGGAGCCCGCCACCGGGACCCGGCGGACTTCCCGGTAGACTCCATACCCCATGAGCGGCGCGGAAACGCCAGGCGGGCGAGGGTCGGGCGACGACCTCTCCCCGCCAGGGACGGGAGGGGGAAGATCCGGCCGGCGCCTGCTCCTCATCCTCCTGCTGTGCGGCGTCGCCGTCGGTGGACGCCTCCTGCGGATCACGGCCGACCTGCCGCCGTCCCTGTCCTCCAGCATGGGGATCCTCGGCGATCAGGGACACAAGATCCACAACGCGCGCAACAGGGCGCTGTACGGGGCGTGGGTGACGGACGGGTACAACCCGATGTACCTCATGCCGGTCCACACCGGTCTGACCTACCTCTCGTTCCTTGCCTTCGGTTTCGGTCCGGTGCCGGCACGCGTGCCGGCCGTCGTCCTGAGCCTGCTCGCGATCCTCCTGTTCTACCGCCTCCTCCGCTCGCACCTGCGGGGCGACGGGCCGCTCGTGGGACTGTACCTCGCGGTCATGAGCTTCCCCTTCACGGCCTACGGCCGGAGCGAGCTGATGGAGGGGGTATCGATCTCCCTGTCGTTCCTCGCGGTCGTCGCGCACTTCCTGGGGCGTCGCGCGCGCGCAGGGTATTTCCTGGCAGGGGCCCTCCTCGTCTGCGCGGTGTTCGCGAAGGGGACGAACCTGCACCTGCTCGGACCCTTCGCGGCGGTCTGGCTGTCGCGGATCCTGCGCAGGGAGCCCCGCTGGCTCCCCGATGCGCTCCTGTTCTGCGCCGGGGGCCTGGCGGCGTTCGGGACGGTGCTCTGGATCTTCCGGGACGGCCTGGTGGGCCAGGGGGGGACGTACGGATTCTTCGCCTACCACGCGCACACGGAGCCACTCCTCACCCTGTCGGCGCGGCATGCCGGGGAACTCTTCTCTCGACATTTCTTCGCGCTGGTGCCGTTCCTCGCGCTCGCGGCGCTCCACTCCGGCGCCGCGATGCTGTGCCGGCTGCGACGGTGCCGCGAGGAGGAGGCGTTCGCCTGCGCCTGGCTCTGGAGTGCCCTCGTCTTTTACATGCTCTGCAGGTACACCCCCGACCGGTACGGCATGATCCTGTTCCCGCCCATGATCTGGGCCGTCGCCTGCCAAGCGGACCGGCCGACCGGTGCCCGGGAGGCGGGCACGGTGCCCTCGCGGGGGGCCGCCTTCCGGGTCCTGCTCTTCCTCTGGGTCGGTTATGGCATCTCCTTCCTGCTGGCGCGGCACATCGCCGCGCCCAAGATCAGGATCCTGTTCCCGGAGCGCGCCGGGACCGTCACCGATACCGGGATCGGCTTGTGGATCGTCGGCTGCGGCATGCTGGGCGCCTGGGGCCTGGGGCGGTGGATCCGCGGGTCCGGGCATGCTGACCGATGGCGAGCGGCCCGGCGCCGGATCGCGATCCCCTGTCTGCTGGTCCTGGTCACGGCATGGGATCTCACGCCGTACCTCCGCTGGATGCGGCAGCCCCGATGGGATTTCCAGCGGGCCGCCGAGGCGTGTCGCAACCTGATCCCGGCCGGATGGATCTCGGGCAATGGCGCGCCGAACCTCACGCTGTACGACACCCGGTGGCGGTGCCTTCGCGTCGACGCGCCGTACGAGGCGACGGTGTCCAAACGGACCGTCGAGCCGAACCGGTTGAACCGGAACCCCCTGTCCGCGCTCCGCGAGAAGGACTGCCGCTACTACATCATCCGGATCGCCGACCCGGCGCACCCCGCGCCGGAAGAACGGGAATATCCCGAACAGGCGGTCTTCGAGGCACAGTACGGATCTGTCCGCCCCCTGTACACGTTCACGGTCGCGGGACGGCACCACTTCTGCCTGTTCGAGGGGCGCTGGTGATGCCCCCCACCCTGCGCACGGCCTCACGCCGCCGCGATCTCCCGGCACATCTCCCACAGCCGGTCGTGGGCGCGCGCGGCGTCGTACCTCTCCACGGCCGCCGCACGGGCCTCCCGTCCCATCTGCCGCGCGCGGGGGGGATCCCGCAAGATCTCGACGATACGCCCCGCACCCGCCGGCCCGTCGAAATCCGCGCAGAACCCCGTCCTCCCCTCCGCGACCATCTCGCGATTCGCCGGGATGTCGGACACCACGCACGGCAGGCCGCACGACATCGCCTCCATCAGCGAGACCGAGGCCGCGTCCGAGTGCGACGCGCTGACGTACAGGTCGGCGTCCGGTAGCCAGCGGGGGAGGGTCTCCCGATCGACCCGCCCGAGGAACCCGACGTCCCCGTCCACGCCCAGATCCCGTGCAAGCGCCTCCATCTCACGGCGCAGGGGCCCGTCCCCCGCCAGCGCCAGGAACGCCCCCGGGACCTCCGCGCGCGCCCCGGCGAAGGCGCGCAGGAGCCGGTCGACCCCGTAGACCGGGGCCAGGTTCCGCGTGGAAACGACCAGGGGCCGGTCGGAGATGCCGAGCGTGCGACGCAGGGAACCGTCGGAGGATTCCGGGCGGAAGCGCCCGACCTCGACGCCCACCGGGATCACCCTCGCATCCGGCAATCCCCCCCGCGCGAGTGCCAAGGCGGCATCCCGCAGGACACGAGAACAGAAGACGATCCCGTCCGCGGAGCGCAGGACCTCCCGCGCCAGGCACGCGGCGCGGCGGGAATCGCGCGCGCGCAGCAGGAGGTCGCTTCCGAACGGGTACAGGACGAACGGCCGGAACGCCGAGCACGCCAGCACCAACCCGTCACTCTGGAGCCAGCCGGCGAGGGCGATCGAAACCTGCCGGTGCTCCAGGACCGCACGCAGGGCCGCCGCCTGGCGCAGGATGGAGACGCCGCCGGAGCGGACCGCCTCCCGCCAGCCGTCCCTCATGTCCTGCACCTCAAAGTCGGTCCCCCACGCGTCCAGGCACCCCTGCCTGACGCCGAACGGGGCAACGACCAGGATCCGGGCTCCCCGTGCGCGGAGCCCCTGCGTCCAACACAACTCGTGCTGGCTGAATTCGCTGGTGACAAGCGCGATGTTCATTTTAGAACTGCAAATCGCGGGGACGTCCTGTCCCCGCGATTTGCGTCTGCTCCTCGCGGCGGAGCCGCTCGTCGCATGCTCGCTCCGGGACACCCCGCGCCTCTCTGTCCCATCGTCCGGCGCGGGGGCCCTGTCCCTCCGCTGCGCACCCGCGCGCATCCTGCGCGCGGAGCGAATCGGCACGGGGAGCGGACATCCGTGCCCGAGGTTCCCGAACCGTTGAGGAATCCCTCATCGTGCGTCCCGGCGACGCCGGCGGTTTCGGCGCCAGAGGACCAGGATGACCCACCACTCCGCCAGCCATGCGCGCAGGGACGCCATACGTGCCGGCGAGGATACCAGACCGGCGCGGCTACGAACGACCGCGCGATTTTGTAGGGGACCTCCGCGCCGGGGCGGCCACAATATCCCGATGGCCCCCCTTCCTGGCCTCCTTCTCCTGCTGGTGATCGTCATCCCGATCGCCGTGCTGGTGGCGATCGCCGCCAAGAAGCGTCGGAAGGATCTCGCCGCCTGGGCTGCGGCGAACGGGTTCCGCTTCAGGCCGGAGAAGGACCGCTCCCTGGACGACCGCCTGCCGGGATTCTCCTGCCTGCATCAGGGGCGCAGCCGATACGGCTACAACTTCATCGAGGGGGAGAGGGACGGGCGCGGCGTCCTCGCGTTCGACTACCACTACGTCACGGGGAGTGGGAAGCACCAGCAGACCCACGTCTTCTCCGCGCTGGTCCTAGAGACGCGCCTCCCGCTCAAACCCCTGTTCATCCGCCCGGAGGGGTTCCTCGACAAGGTGACCGAGTTCTTCGGGATGGACGACATCGACTTCGAATCGGTGGAGTTCAGCCGGAAGTTCTACGTGAAGTCGTCGGACAAGCGTTGGGCGTTCGACGTGATCCACCAAAAGACGATGGAGTTCCTCTTGGCGCACCCCCGACACACGATCGAGTTCCAGGGGAGGTGGGTCCTGGTGCGGCGCGGGGAAGCGAAGTTCCCCCCGCCCGAGTTCGGCGAGGCGTTGACAGTCGCCGAGGGGATCCTCGAACGGCTTCCGGAATCCATGCTCAAGGAATTGAGGAAGTCCTGACATGGAACCGGTCCTGATCGGCCTCGGCGTCTTCCTCCTCATCCTCCTCGCCTGGTTCGCGGGGACGTACAACGGCCTCGTGAAGACCCGCAACCACTGCGACGAGTCGTGGGCGGGGATCGACACGGAACTGAAGCGCCGGTACGACCTGATCCCGAACCTGGTCGCCACCGTGAAGGGGTACGCGCAACACGAGGGCGAGACGCTCGAAGCGGTCGTCCGCGCCCGGAACGCCGCGGTCGCCTCGACCGGCTCGCCGGAATCCCAGGCCCGGGACGAGAACGCCCTGGTGCGCTCCCTGCGGGGGATGCTCGCGGTCGTCGAGCGCTACCCCGACCTGAAGGCGAACCAGAACTACCTTGCCCTCCAGGTGGAACTGGTCAACACCGAGGACCGGATCCAGCGCTCGCGGCGGTTCTACAACGCGAACGTGCGGGACCTCGCCAACCGGATCGAGGCGTTCCCGTCGAACCTCGTGGCGGGGATGTTCAAGTTCGTAAAGCGCGAGTTCTTCGAGATCGAGGAAGCGGCCCAGCGGGCAGTTCCGGAGGTCCGACCTTAACGGGTACAATCCCCCCATGCGCAGGGTCGCCGTGCTCCCCGTTCTGCTCCTCCCCCTCCTGACCGCCGGCTGCGTCGAGTGGTTCGGCCGCGGGCCGGGGACGGGC
>JACQRN010000248.1 GCA_016206515.1 Planctomycetota bacterium
GAGGAGCTCCGTGCCAACCGCCCCCGTCGCGCCGACGACGGACACCGCGACAGGCTGGATCACAGGGTCACTGCCCCGGCGACCGGATGAAGAACCACCACGCCAGGAAACCGCCCACGGCCAGGAGCCCCCCCGCGGCGATCTTCCCGACCAGCATCCACGGGACCCGTTCCATCAGGGTCTTGTCCGGCTCCAGGATCTTCATCTCGGCCTTCACGCCGGTCAGCATGTTCGTGCCGCAATCGAGGCAGATCGCATCGAAGAAGCTGACGAATTTCCCGCACCCGGGGCAGTCGTGCCGGTCGTGGAGCGGCTTGCGCTCGGGATCGGACTCGGCGGCCTTCGGGTGAGGCTTCGGCACGGCCGCCGCCCCCTTGGCGGCCTTCGCGGCCACCGGAGCCTTCGGAGGCGCCGCTACGGCAGGGGCCGGCTTCGGGACCGCCGACGGCGCCGCCGCGGCCGGTCCGGGGACTACCAGGACGTTCCCGCACCCCGGGCATTTCACCTTCTTCCCCGCGTACGAAGCGGGAACGGCGAGCGCCTTGCCGCACGCGCACGCGACTCGGATCTTGTCGGCGACCGCAACGACGGGCGGGCTCGCCGCCGCGGCCTTCACCTCGATGACTCCACCGCAGGCAGGGCACTTTCCGCGCTTCCCGGCCATGGCATCCGGGACCTGGAGACGCTTCCCGCAGGCGCAGGCGACGGCAATGGGCACAGAGGGCGAGTGTACCTTCGGAAAATCCCAAATCCCAACTCCCAACGAGCCCTATTGAGTCCGACATTGTCAACGTCATCCGTGTACGGACGGACATAAAGCCCGTCCTACCCATCTACGTGGTAGGCCGGGGTTTATCCCCGGCCGGGTCTCCGGGGTGATCTCGCCTCGCGGCGTTCGCGATGTCGACGTCAGTAGCCCCGCTCGCGATCCTCGCGGAGCAGGGTCACGACCCGCTCGAGGTCCGCCGGCAGCTTCGAGCCCAGGGAGACCGTCCGCCCCGCCGTCGGATGCGGGAAGCGCAATCCGCAGGCGTGCAGGAAGATCCGCGGAAGGCGCAACTGCGCCCCCGCGCGGTGCGCGGGGACGCCGCCGTACCGGCCATCCCCGACGAGCGGGTGCCCGATCGCCTCCAGGTGCGCGCGGATCTGGTGCGTCCTCCCCGTTTCGAGACGCACCTCGACGAGCGTGAACCGCTCGTAGGCGTCCAGGATCCGGTACAGGGTGCGCGCGCGCTCCCCATGGCTGGAGACCTTCGACCGCGGCCCCTTCACGCGCCCCTCTGTCTCCTTCGCCAGAGGGAGGTCGATCTCCCCCTTCTGCCTCTGCACCCGGCCGCAGCAAAGCGCCAGATAGGTCTTCTCGATCCTTCCAGCGCGCATCGCCTCGGAGAGGGAGCGCACGGCCGGCGCGTCCTTCCCCGCCAGGAGCAGCCCCGAGGTGTTCCGGTCCAGCCGGTGCACGAACGCGGCGCGGGAGGGGTCCTCCATCCCCTGCGCGGCGACGTGCGCGCACAGGTAGTGGACCATCGTCCTCTCGTCGCGCACCTCGTCGGGGTGGACCAGGATCCCGGCGGGCTTGTCGGCCACCAGCACCGAGGCGTCCTCGAAGACGACCCGGAACGACTCGCGGAAGGCGTGCGTCTTCGTCACCGCCTCGGCGTCCGGACGGGCCCTCCTCATCCGCTGTTCGGAAGGATCCAGCGCCAGGGAAACGGTGTCGTTCGTCGAGAGGCGGTGGTCGCCCCGGGCGCGATCGGCGTTCACCCGGACGTTCCCCTTGCGCAGCAGCCGGTGCAGATGAGACAGGGGGACTTCGGGGAAGTTGCGCCGCAGGAACCGGTCGAGCCGGCTTCCCGCATCGTCGCGGGTGACCTTCAGCTCGGTGCGGTTCTTTGGAGACGCTGGATGCACTGCCATGGGAGCCCGCTTGTACAGAGGACGATCATCCCTGTCGATCCCCTGATACCGGAAGATGCGATTGACGGATACAGGACGGCACTGGATCGCAACCCCCTGACCACCCTCGGCATGCAATGGACGGAAACCGGGGGTTCGGCATGCAGTGTGCCCAGCACACGCGAGGAGGTGACCGATGCATGATCGTGCGTTGTGGAAAAGTCACGCCATCCTGGTGATCCTGCTCTGTCTACTCGCGCCTGGCTCATGCATCCCACCGCCTGACGCCGGTCGAGAGATCTTCCGCGCATGGCTCCTGACCGGTGAAGACCGGTTGACAATGCTGGAGTACCTCGTCTGCCCAGACCCGGTCCCGGCCGGGACACCGGACAAACATTACGAGGCCCTGCTTGGGATCTCCCCGGGGGATTGGGCACGACTCCACAGAACCCTTACGGCGTTCCCGAATGCGCAGATGCGAATCGCTTGGCGCTGCGATGACGGGAGAACGTGGCTCTCGCGTCTCGCGGACCTGTACGCCGGTGCAGAGCCCCGTCTTCAGGATGGCGGACTGATCCTCGGTGGCAACCGGGACGTAAGCGCCAACCCCCACCTGCCGCCTCCAGGCGCCACGGTCGCCATCCTCGTGTCCCGCCCAACACCGCCCGACGGGGAGATCCGCTAGCGCTTCTGTCGGCCCGCGCCGGAGGGACCTACAATCCCACAGCCTTCTTCAGCGTCGCCGCCAAATCCGTCTTCTCCCAGCTAAAGTCGGGGTCGCTCCGGCCGAAGTGGCCGTGGCGGGCGGTCTTCTTGTAGATCGGGCGCAGGAGGTCCAGGCGCTTGATGATCTGCCCGGGGCGGAGGGGGAAGTGCTCGCGCACAAGCGCCTCGATCTTCGGCTCCGGGATCTTCGCGGTCCCCTCGGTATCCACGAGGATCGAGATCGGGTCCGCGATGCCGATCGCGTAGGCGACCTGCACCTCGCACCGGTCGGAGAGCCCCGCGGCGACGACGTTCTTGGCGATGTGCCGCGCCGCGTACGACGCCGAGCGGTCGACCTTCGAGGGATCCTTCCCCGAGAACGCGCCGCCGCCGTGGCACCCGCGGCCGCCGTTGGTGTCGACGTTGATCTTGCGCCCGGTCAGGCCGCAGTCCGCCTTGGGCCCCCCCTCCACGAACCGCCCGGTCGGGTTGACGTGCACGATCATCTTCTTGTCGACGAGCGCCTGGGGGAGCACCTTCGGGAACAGGATCTTCACCAGATCGTCCTGGATCCGCTTCCGGTCGACCTCCGGCTTGTGCTGGGTCGAGACGACCACGGTATGGATCCGGACCGGCTTCTCCCCCTCGTATTCGACGGTCACCTGTGACTTCCCGTCCGGACGCAGATACGGGAGCGTCCCCGACCTGCGCAGATCCGCGAGCCCCTCCACGAGGCGGTGCGCGAGGAAGATCGGCATCGGCATCAGCGCCTCGGTGTCGCGGCAGGCGTACCCGAACATCAACCCCTGGTCCCCCGCCCCCTGCGCCTCCGGATCGGCGCGGTCGACCCCCATCGCGATGTCGGGCGAC
>JACQRN010000021.1 GCA_016206515.1 Planctomycetota bacterium
CGTCGATGGTGAGCGTGTCGGAGGACCCCATCGACTGCCACGCGCCGCCGTTGAACTGCTCCAAGGTCCCGTCGGGGCCGCGCCGGTACTCCTGGCCGTTGATCGACCACCCCCCGTTTGCGCCCGGCGTGATCGTGAAGTTCGCCCCGCCCGAACTCGTCACCACCCACCCGAGGCCGTCGAGGTTCTGCAGGTCGATCGTCCCGTCGGGGGTCGTCACGCGGTAGTGGTCGTCGGAGAGGCGATCCACCGTGAAGGTCGTGCCGGTGCTCGACGTCACCGAATACGAGTCCGGCCCGGTAATGAGGATCTCGATCCAGAACCCGTCGGACCCCTCCAGGCGCCACCCGCTGTTCCCCTGGCGCGTGATCGTGAGCGTGTAGTTCCCGCCCGGGTCCGGCGCGTACGGGATGTCCGGGAAGATCGCGACCTGCACGGAGGGGTCCCCCGTGGAGGGATCGACCCCGAGCGTCTCATGAACGACGCGGAAGATCTCCTTGCGAACCAGGGCCGGGGCGACGGCGGCCATCCCGAACTCGATGTTCGACAGCTTCTCCATCCAGTGCTTCAGACGGGGGATCCACTCCGAACCCCCGGCGTACGACTGGGCGTAGAGCGTCTGCGCGTCCTCCCCGATCACGGCGACGGTCGCGGGGACCGGCTGGTGCAACGCGAACTCGTTGAGCGTCCCATGGACCACGTCGTCGACCGCGTACCGCATCGCCGCGTAGTAGCAGTACGCCATCCCCTCGTTGAGCCAGGCGACCTCGGAGACGACGTTCGCCTGCGCAAGCGCCCCCGCGTACGCCGCATGGTCGGCCGCGTGCTGGATCTGCATCCGACGCACGGAGATCCACCCGACGTTGAAGCACATCACGCAGAACGCGGTCAGGACGAAGAGCGTCAGCGCCCCGAAGACAAGCGCCTGTCCGGAGCGGGAGCCGACCCCGAGAATCGTGTCCGTCGGTCCCGGGTCGCAAGTCCTAAGTCGCAAACCCCTGGTTCGGGCCGCCCCGACTTCAAACGTAGGACTTACGCCTTGCGACCGGACCGCGACACGGCGCGACCTGCCAGGAGCGGAATCTGCCCTCGGATGCGCGCGCATCAGTTCCAGTCCCACGGCATCGCCAGGGTGCACGTCTCCGTCAGGCGCATATGGCGCCATCCGGCGTGCTCCGCGCCCGAGGTGGAGAAGAGCCGGTCCTGCGTCGGGTCGGCGGACCCCAGGGGATCCCCCCCCGCGAAGAGGAAATCGACGAACGGGAAGATCAGCTCATAGTCGAACGACACGTCGCACCGTACCCGGCGCTCGCCGGAGGTCAGGGTCAGCCGCGGGGTCCCGGGGGAGGGGCCCGCCCCGGACTGATTCGCCGCCGGGTCGCTGATGAACACCTTCTCCCGCGCCGCGGCGGAACGCAGTTGCGTCCCCCACCCCGGCATCTGCGAGGGGGAGGCGGTCCCGCCCGCGGCGGTCCCGTCGGAGACGACCCCTCCGAGGGGAGCGCACAGGATCGCGGCCGCCTCGAGCGCCTTCTGGCCGGCGCGCTCCTCCCACGAGCGGCCGTCGCGAGAGTCCGTGCGCGGCACCACGAGCGCCGCGCGCGCCGCGCAGAAGGCGGCGTGGTTGACAATGATCTTCGCGGTCATGGCGAGAGCGAACTGCATGACGCCGAAGGTCACCAGGAGGACGACCGGGAGCGCGATCGCCCACTCCACAATGACGGAGCCGGACGCGCCGCGCCTCATGCCCCCCCCCCGCCGACCGACCAGACCTCCACGCTCCAGGCCACGACGGGCCCCACCGCGATCGCGACCCCGTAGGGGATCGTCTGCCGGGCCGCCTCGGTCTGCTCGCCGGGCGGCGCGCCGCCCGGCCCCGGCCCCCGCCGGGAGAACCACCGCGCGGTTCCCGCCAGCCCGGCGCGCAGACGGCCCTGGCGCGCCAGGAGCAGCAGCGCCATGACGGCACCGGCCAGGGACGTCCAGACGAGCGCGTGGAGGCAGAAACGCACCCCCCCGAGCGCGCCGACCGCCCCCATCATTTTGACATCCCCCATTCCCATCCCGCCCGCGGCATACAACGCCATCAGCGTCCCGCCGCCGAGCGCGAGCCCCAGGAGGGCGTCGGCCAGGGACGGGGTGAGGGTACGAGGCTGGAGGATCCACCCGATGCTCGCGAGCCGGCCGAACCCCGCGCCGCCCAGGTAGGCGTTCGTCGCGATCCCGACCACGACGGCGCCGATCGTGAAGCGGTCCGGGATCGTGCGGGTCGCCAGATCGGTGTAGGCGCACGCGACCGCCAGGAGCAGGAGCGCGATCTGCCCGAACAGGGCGACCTCGTCGGCCATGGGAGGCATGTTCACGGCACCGGAAGACACAGCAGCGTCGTGATCTCCGTGTAGTACTCGGAGAGCGCGGACAGGACCAGGTCGGGGATCCCC
>JACQRN010000293.1 GCA_016206515.1 Planctomycetota bacterium
TACCAGGAGCGCCCCGGCACCCCGTACCCGCTCCCGTGGTCCGCGCGCGAGCGATGCCACGGGGTCTGATCCGTCGCATTGCCCGGATAGACGTAGGTCGAGTCCTGGGCGAGCGTGATCCCAGAGGCAGGCGTCGTGTTGTACCAGCCGAACCCTCCGTCCCACCCGCCGGTCCCCTCCCACACATCCAGGTAAACGCCTCGCAGGCCGAGGAGGACCGCCGACAACACCTCCCGCGACGCCCCGTTCACGTTGACCGGAGCGCGCGGCTCCAGGAGGTCTGCGTCTCCCAGCCTCAACTGCCTCCACGCGTAGACGAAATTGCGCTCCCACGAAAGGGGGTAGTCGTGGGTCCCTTCCCAATCGTTCGAGTACCGGACCGTCTGCGTCCAGGGGGACGCCTCGGTCCCGAGCCCCGCGACGCCGCCGGAGACCGGCAGCCCCGAGATCGTCGCCGGAGTGTTCGCCCCGCTGCGGTGCCGGTCGTCGACGGCGAGAAACCGGTTCGGGCGCTCGTCCATCGGCTGCGGCCGCGCCAGCTTCCCGTCCACCCACGCGTGGAGCGTCAGGTACCTCTCGAACGCCGCGTACCGCGCGTCCCCGAGCGCGGTGCGCAGGGCGTCCGCCGTCACGTACCCCCCCGCAGGCCGGACCCCTACGATCTGGTCCCCCAGCGTGCCCGGGATCGCCCCCGTCACCGTCGTGTCGAGATTGTTCAGGAGCCTCACCAGCCAGCCGTTCGGACCTCCCGGCCCCGTGTCCTTGTGGTACGGCGTCCCGGCCGGGGAGAGAGCAGCGTCGAGGCGCCCACCGTTCACGTGAATCCTCGTGTTGGCGTCCTCGATCCGGAGGGAGAAGGTGTCCCCATGCGCCGACAGGGCGCCCCGCAAACGACCGGACCACCCGTCGTGCACGCCGTTCCCGTTGCGGTCCTGCGTGGCCGGGGAGAAGGCGTCCCCGGCCGGCACGTACACGCCATCGTCGACGAGGACGGTGTACGCCTCCCCGGCGCCCCCCGGCGACCCGGCGTTGTACGACGGGTTGTGCGAGACCGTCAGGGGGACGGAAGCCGGATCCCGGTACGTCCAGTCGTCGGCGGCCCGGCCGGGGGGCGCGGCCCCGAGGTGGGGCCGGGGCGTGGGGTCAACGCGCAGCCGGCACGACGCGTACTCCATCCCCGACCTCGACAGGAGGAGCGCACGGGACGACTCGACCACCGCGCGCGCCACCCCGCGGCTGACCTTCGACAGGTCCGCGAGCACCATGGTCACGAACAGAAGAAGAACGAGCAGCGCGCTCACGAGGATGAGGACGATGCCGCGCGCCGGGTGGGAACGGGTCATCGCGCCACATTCTCCGGACCGAGGTCAGCCGCGGAGAGCCCCCCCGACGCGAGCAGGATCGCCTCCAGCCATCTGGCCCGCGTAGCGTCCCCTGCCGCGACCGCGGCGCGGCGCTCGTCAAGGAGGGCGCACAGATCGCCCGGCCCCGAGACGGGGCGCCCCTGCTGCACCAGGACCCCCATCCCCGCCACGGCGTGGGCGCTCCATCCCGCGCGGAGATCCTCGGCGCGCCCCTGTGCCTCCACGCGGACCACCCCCTCCGACACCTCCACGGAGGCGACCGCCTCCCCCGACGACAGGACGGCCGTCCGGACGGAGAAGGCGGTCCCGAGAACGCGGACGTCCATCGCGGCGGTCTCCACGACGAACCCGCCCCCCCCGTGGGGGACTTGCGCGGCGAGCGCGCCGCGCTCCAGCCGGATGCGCCTGCGCTCGCCGGGCCTCCGGGCGACGTCGGCGACGTGCGTCCCGGAGGCCAGGGCCAACTCCGTACCGTCGCCGAGGCGGAGGGTCTCTCCGAGCGCGGACACGATCCGACCACCGCGGGAGTCGATATCGTCCGCGCGCAGCCGCCCCGTCGCGTAGACGGCAACCCCCGCCGCCAGGAGGGCCGCCGCCGCGGCGCGCCACGCCCGACCGCTCACCCCGCGCGCGGGGCGGGCCGCGCCCACCTCTCCCGAAGCGGCCGCCCCGATTACGACGTGCCGGCACTCCTCGCACGAGGCGAGGTGCGCTTCGACCCCACCGTCCTGGCGCCCGGCGGACAGATACGCGGCCAGGTCGAGGGGATCGGGGCAGGAGGCTGGCGTCCCGGTCATCCGAACCCGTAAAGGGAGCGGGCGACCCTCCCCTTTACAACAAATCCCGGAGTTTCTTGCGCGCGCGGGCGAGCGCGACCCCGACGTTCGTCGCGCTCATCCCCAGGATCGCCGCGATCGTCGCGATCCCCTGCCCATCGAGATGGAAGAGGGTCAGGAGGAAGCGGTCCCGCGCCGGCAGGAGATCCATCCCGCCGCGAAGCCGATCGAGATCCTCCCGCCGGATCGCCTCCTCCTCCGGGGTGGGGGAAGGGGCGCGCTCCGGCGGCGGCACGCCGAGGCGACGTTCGCGCAGGGAGCGCCGCGCCCTCTGGGCCGCCAGGATCCACAGCCACAGGCGGACGGGGGCGGGCCCGAGCGCGGCACGACGCAGGATCCTGCGGTCCCCCCCCGCCAGTTCGGCGACGACCTGCGAGGCGACCTCCTCCGCCTCCGCGTCGGGGGAGGGGACGCCGGAGCGCGCGAGGACCCGCCGCGCGGAGGCGAGGAGAACCGGCCGGAACCGCGCGTCGAACTCCCTCCAGGCCAGGTCGGCCCCGTCCGCGCACGCCGTAACGAGGGCAGGGTCGTCCATCGGGACGTTACACTACCCGCCGATGGCGATCACAGAGAGGACGGTCCCGTCGCACACCGGGGTGGCGAGCCACACAGTGGCGAGCCACACGGTGGCGAGCCACACGGGACGCGCGACGCTCGCCGACGCGCAGAGGATGGCGGCGGAGGGCGAGGGGCTCATCCCCGGCGGGGACGGCCGCCCGTCCAGGAAGTTCCTCCGCGTCCGGATCGGGAAGACCCCCCTGGCGCTCCCGCTGGAGGGGGTCCGCGAGGTGCTCCCCTGCCCGCCGCGCACACGCCTGTACCGCCTCGACGCGATCGTCGTCGGGTTGTGCGCGGTCCGGGGCGACATCGTCGCGATCCTCGACCTGGACCCGGTGGCGCCTCTGGAGACGACCGACCGGGCGAACGCGCCGTGGCTGGCGGTCCTGCACGAGGGGGAACGGACCTGCGGGATCCTGGCGCACGAGATGATGGGGATCGCCACGGTCGAGGCCGGGGCGATCGCGCCTCTGGTCAGCGCCGGGGGCGAGGCGGAGGCGTACCTGGAGGGGGCGCTTCCCGCCGACGGTCCCCTTCCGCCGATGGGGATCCTGCGGGTCGGCGCATGGATGGGCCAGGCGAGGGTGCGGCGGCTGGCGGGCGAGGAGGTTTCCGGATGAGTCCCGAACGGAAGCGCGTCGGAGGGTTCAGCCTGGCGGGGAAGTTCACCCTGGTCGCGATCGGGGGGATGCTCGTCGTCTGCGCGATCTTCCCGGTCGCCCAGCAGCTCCCGGGCTTCTCATGGGCCGGCGAGAACCGCGTCCTGTTCTACGTCATCCCGTGCCTCCTGCTGATGATGCTCGCCACCGGGATCCTCGCGCGGCGGGTCGTCCGGCCCTTGCAGGAGCTCGAGCGGGCGATCGCGAAGATCGAGCGCGACTACGACCTGACGCAGAGGGCGCGGGCGCTCTCGGGCGACGAGGTCGGGCAGGTCGCCTCGAGCCTCAACCAGCTCCTCGACTGGATGGCGGAGCTGGTCCTCCAGATCCAGCGCACCAGCGGTCGCCTCGGGGAGTTCTCGGGGGGGCTGCTCGAGGCGGCCCGCCAGCTGTCGGGGGGCGCCGGATCCCAGCAGAAGGAGATGGAGAGCGCCTCGTCGGCCACCAGCGAGCTGTCCGCGTCGATCCGGATGGTCGAGGAGAAGGCGAAGCGCGCGGTGCAGTCGGCCGAGCAGGGGGGCGAACTCGTCCAGAAGACGCGCCTGGGGATGAAGGAGATCCGCGAACGGGTGCAGGCGACCCACCAGAAGCTGCAGGATCTGGGCGAGGGGAGCAAGGCGGTCGGCGCGATCGTCGCGGCGATCACAAAGATCTCGGAGCAGACGTCGCTGCTGTCGCTCAACGCCTCCATCGAGGCGGTCCGCGCCGGGGAACACGGCAAGGGGTTCACGGTGGTCGCCGAGGAGATCAGCAAGCTGGCCGAGCGCGCGGCGAAGTCGACGAAGGATATCGAGGAGCTGATCTACACGATGCAGGAGCGCACGCGGGAATCGCTCGACGCGATGGGAGTCGTCGCGCAGGAGGTCGAGCGCGGCAGCGCCGCCTCGGACGACACCGGCGCCCGGTTCGGGGAAATCGTCAACCTCATCCGGGGAACCTCGACCGCGGTCCAGGAGCAGAGCGTCGCGGCGAGCGAGATCACATCGGTCATGACGCGGATCCTGCAACTGTCCCGCGACACGGTCCGGTCCACCGACGCGGTCGTGTCGCAGGGGGGCCAGCTCAAGCAGATCGCCGGCAAACTCGACGCCCTTGTCCAGCGCTTTCGCGTCGGCGAGGGCTCGGCCGGAACCGGTGCGGCCGGGACCGGCGCGGCCGGCCCCGCGGCATGAGGGGGACCGGCTCGGCCGGGGCCGTCCAATCCGGGGACGTCGAGCGTCTCTGCGCGTGGCTGCACGCCGCCTGCGGGGTGCTCGCCGGGAGCGAACGGCACGGACTCCTGGCCGACCTGCTCTCCGAGCGCACGAGGGAGGGCCGGTGCGCCTCCGCGCGCGACTACCTCGACCGCATGGAGGCCGCCCCCGCCGGCGACGCGGAGCGGGCGCTCCTCCTCGACAGGGTGCTGGTCCACGAGACCTCCTTCTACCGGGCGCACGCGGATCTCGACGCGCTGCTGTCGGTCCTCGCCGACCGGCCGGGGGGGGCGCCGCAGCCCAAGGCGCCCCTGCGCCTCTGGAGCGCGGGGTGCGCCGGCGGCCAGGAGCCGTTCACGCTGGCGATGGTCCTGCACGAGCGGTTCGGCGACGCGCCGTTCGACGTCCTCGGCACCGACGTGAGCGACGAGGCGATCCGGCGCTCGCGCGAGGGGCGCTTCGACGAGCGGCAGGCCGCCGCGCTCCCGGAGCGCCTGCGCGCGCGGTACCTCGCCCCCGACCCGGAGGCGCCCGGGCAGCGGCGGATCGACCCGGCCCTCGCGCGCCGCGTCCGCTTCCAGGTCCACAACCTGGTCAAGGATCCGTTCCCCGGCACGTTCGATGCGGTCTTCTGCCGTAACGTCACGATCTACTTCGACGCGCCGACGCGGGAACGTGTGCTGTCGGGTTTCCGCGCGTCGCTCGCCCGTCCCGGATTCCTCTTCCTCGGATCCGCCGCCTCGCTTCTCGATCCGCCGGAGGGGTACGACCTGATGTGGGAGGGGGAATCGCTCGTCTTCGTCGCGGGACCGGCGGGTCCGACGCCCCGGATCCGCGCCGAACCCCCGACCGCGCGGAGCGCCGGGCCCGAGTCCGCGCGCCGCGCGCCCCCCGCCGGCGACCGGATCCTGGCGCTCTCCCTGCGCACCGCCTCCCCCGGCGCGGCGGCGCCCTCCGCGGGGGTGCGCGCCCAGCTGTCGCGCCTCCTGGCGTCCCCCGTGAGGCGGATCGTCCTCGACATCGAGCGGACCGGCTGGCTCGACCTCGATGCGCTCACCGACCTGCGGCGCGCCCTGCGCGCCCTGCTGGCGGACGGACGCCGCGTCCACCTCGTCGCCTCCGGCGCCGCAGCGCTCCGCCAGGCGCGGAAGATCGAGCCGGACGCCTCGGCCCCGGTCTTCCCGAGCCTGGCCGCGGCACGAGAAGGGTTCGAGGACACGCGCGAGGCATCGGAATGAACGACGCCGAACGCGCCATCGCCTCCAGCCCGGAGGCCTGGAAGCCCGCCGACCCGGACCTCCTGGAACCCGCGCTCGCCGAAATCGGGGAGGCGCTCGGGACGCTCTCGACCCTGTCCCTGCGCCTGGAGAAGTCGCCGGACGACCGCGACACGGTCCACGCGATGTTCCGCGCCGCGCACAACCTCAAGGGGATCGCGGGGATGCTCGCCGCGCGGAAGATGGAACTGCTGGCGCGACGCCTGGAGGACGTCCTCGAATCCCTGCGGAAGGGCGCCCTCGCACCGGGCCCCGATGTCGTCGACCGGATCCTCCAGGGGACCGACGGCTGTTCGAGGCTCGCCGGGGCGATGCGGACCGGCGAGGTGCTGGCGGAGGACGTGAGTACGCTGGCCGCCGGGCTGGAGTCCGTGCTGGAGGGCGCCCCGCCGGGGGGAACCTCGCCCCCCCCGCCCCCTCCACCTTCCCGATCCGCAGCGCCTTCCGCCGTTCCCGAGTCCCGCCGAGCCGAGGCCGCCACGGCGGCCCTCCCGGTGCGCTTGGGGAAGGTGAACCAGATCCTCAACCTCGTCGGGGAGCTGGTCATCCGGCGCACCGGTCTCGGGGAGCGCACGCGCAACCTCAACCGGCTCCAGAGCGAGATGGGAAAGGCGGCCGAGTCGCTCCGCGCGGGGCGCGACCCGTCCCCCGAGGAGATCCAGGAGGTGGGGCGGCACCTGCGGCGGATCCGCAGCGCCTTCGGCGCCGTCTGCGAGCATCTGGAGGGGACCGACCTCGCGCTCGACCGGATCCTGGCACAGCTCCAGGACGAGGCGGTCCGGATGCGGATGGTCCCGGTCTCCGAGCTGTTCGCCGCGGTGCCGAGGATCGTGCGCGACGTCTCCCGCACCCTGGGCAAGTCCGTGGATCTGGCGACCGAGGGGGAGGAGACGGAACTCGACAAGGTGATCTGCGACCACCTGACCGACCCGCTCCTGCACCTGGTGCGCAATGCCCTCGACCACGGGATCGAGACGCCCGCCGAGCGCCGCGCGGCGCACAAGGGCGAGACCGGGACCCTGACCCTGGCCGCAAGGCACGAGGGGGGGAAGGTCGTCCTGGAAACCTCCGACGACGGGCGCGGGATCGACCCCGGGAGGATCCGGGAGGCGGCGGTCCGGAAGGGGATCGTCCCCGCCGAGCGCGCCGCGTCGCTGACGGAGGCGGACCTCTACGACCTCCTCTTCCAGCCCGGTTTCAGCACGGCGCGCGCGGTCACCGACCTCTCGGGCCGGGGGGTCGGGCTCGACGTCGTCCGGAGCGAGGTCGCCGCGGTCGACGGCCAGGTGTCCGTGCGCTCCGAGGCCGGGCGCGGCACGACGTTCCGCATCGAGGTCCCCCTGACCCTGGCGACGCTGCAGGTCCTGTTCGTGCGCCACCGCAGCGAGGTGTTCGCGGTCCCCACGGCCTCGATCCGCGAGGTCGTGCCGATCGCGCCCGGCGACCTCGAATCGATCGGGGGTTCGCGCCGGTGCGCCTGGCGCGGCGTGCGGCTGCCGGTCCTCCCCCTCGACGAACTGCTGGGGATGGAGCGCGCCGCGTGGGCGGAGACGACGCGGCCACTCCTGGTCACGTCGCACCCCGAGCGCCCCGCCGGGCTCCTCGTCGACGCCTACCTCCACCGCCGTACGGTCGTGATGAAGTCGCTCGGGACCCTGCTCAAGCAGGCCCCCGCGGTCCTGGGGACGACGATCCTCGGCGACGGCCGCGTCGTCGTCGTCCTCGACCCGGACGCCTGCGCGCGGCTGACGGCCGCCGCGCCCGCCGCCTCCACGCGAATCGCCGCCGCGGACGCCCGCGGCGGCGCCCCCTCGATCCTCCTCGTCGAGGACTCGGGGGTCGTGCGCAAGCGCCTCGCCGACATTCTGATCCGCGCGGGGTACGACGTCACGGAGGCGAAGGACGGCGCCGAGGCGCTCGCCTGCGCGGAGGGACGATCCTTCGACCTGGTCAGCACCGACGTCGTGATGCCGCGCATCGACGGGTACGAGCTGACCCGGCGCCTGCGCACGCTCGCGCAGTTCCAGAGCGTCCCGATCCTGATGGTGACGTCGAAGGAGGACGAGTTGGACCGCGTCCGCGGCTTCGACGCCGGGGCGGACGACTACATCCTCAAGCCGGTGCACGAGGAAACCTACCTTGCGCGTATCCGGCGGCATCTGGGGGGGAACCGGTGAGCCAGTCACCGAGGGCCGTGCTGGTCCTGGCCGCGTCGATGGGCGGGCCGGAGGCGCTGCGCGACCTGTGCGCGCGGCTCCGCCTCCCGGCCGACTGCGCGGTCCTCATCCTCCAGCACATCCAGGAGGATTTCTCCGCGTCCCTCGTCCGGAGCCTCGCCGACGCGGGAGCCCCCCGCGCGCGTCTCGCCACGGACGGGGACCGCGTCGAGACGGGCGACTGGCTCGTCGCCCCCGGCGGCAGCGATCTGGCGGTCGGACCGGGCGGCGCCCTGTCGCTCCAGCCCCCTCCATCGGGGCGCCCCGCCCCCTCCTTCGACCTCGCCCTGGAGGGGGCCGCGCGCGCCTTCGGAAGACGTCTCGTCGCGGTCCTCCTGTCGGGGATGGACGTGCAGGACGGACAGGCGGGGGTCCGCGCCGCGAAGGCGTCGGGCGGGCGCACGCTGGCGCAGGACGAAAGATCCGCCAAGTCGTTCGGGATGGCAAGGGATGCCGTGCGGGAGGGGCTCATCGACGTGGTCGCGCCGCTGGCCATCCTCCCCGAGAAGATCGAACGCGCGCTGGCCGCCATCGCGGAACGTCCGGAGGGCACGACATGACATTGCGCGACATCCGGAGCGGGGGCGGAGAACCGGACCTTCCGGGCGCCGCGCCCACGCGGGTCCTCGCCGGACGGCTCGCCGGGACCCTCTGCGCGGTCGACCTCGCCTCGGTCCAGGAGGTGAGGCCGTGGGTCCCGCTCGAGGCGGTCCCGGAGGCGCCGCCGTTCCTGCTCGGCGTCCTGGCGTTGCGCGGGCACGTCGTCCCGGTCCTGCGCCTCGGCCCCGCGTCGCCGGCGACGCCGCAGCGACTCGTCGTCGCCCGCCGCGCCGACGACGCCTGGCTGGGGCTCGCCTTCGAGGAGATCCGAGGGATCCGCCGGGTATCCGCGGGGATGTTCCGGCCGCGCCCGCCCGGGGGCGACAAGCTGTACCCCCGCTATCTCGCGGGCTGGATCGAGGACGGCGCGGACCTCCTCTCCCTGATCGCGCCGGAGAGGCTGCTCGCGGACGCCGAGGAGGCGGGGATGGTCGACTGGTTCGGCCCGCTCGCGGAACGGCTGGCGGACCGCCCGGAGTCCAGGCCACCGGGCCCCGGTCGCCGCGCCCCCTGACCTTACGCCCCCGTGCGCCTTCTCCTGACGTTGGGCAGCCTGCTCGCCGCCTGCACGCCCCGCCCGCTCCTGCTCGGGGCGGGGACCTGCCTCGGCTGGTTCTGGTGCTACGTCGTCCCGGTCCGCTGCGCCCTGGCGCGCGCGCAGGTCCGTGCGACGCTCGGCGTCGGCGCGCGGGAGGCGGGAAGAATCGTCCGCTCGGCGTGCGTGGAGACCGCGCGCAACACGCTCGAATTGATGGCGTGGCGACGGTTCCTGCACGTCCGGAAGGGGGTCCCCTGGTACGGGATCGAGGGACTGGGGAATCTCGAGGGCGCCTTCGCGCGCGGACGCGGCATCCTCCTCCTGACCGGCCACATCGGCAACTTCGACCTGGTGGCGTGCTGCGAGGCCCGGCGCGGGCTCCCCGTCCACATCCTCTCGAAGCGCCTGAAGTCCGGCGGCGCCAACGCCTGGTGGATGGCCACGCGCGCGCTGCTCGGGGTGCGCATCCTTCCGGACGACGCCCCGCTGGCGCCCGCCCTGGAGGCGCTGCGCCGCAACGAGGTGGTCGCCCTCGTCCTCGACCAGCACTCGCGCGAGGAGCGCGCGGTCGAATCCCCCTTCCTCGGGACCCCCGCCCGCACCAGCAGCGCCCTGGCAACGCTCGCCGTCCGCTCCGGCGCCGCGATCGTCCCCTGCTTCATCCACCGCAAGCCGGACGGGACGCACCTCGTCGAATACCTCCCCCCCGTCGAACCCGCGCGCGACGGCGGCGCGCGCGCGCGGATCGAGGCGACAACTCGCCTCTGCCTCGCCGTGCTCGAACGCCAGATCCGCAAGCACCCGGGGCAGTGGCTGTGGATGCACCGGAGGTGGAAGGACCGGGACGGCCGGTCCCTTGTCCCGCTCCCATCCTCGCGGGCCTCCTGACTCCCGTCTCCTGACCTCCTGTCTCCTTTCTCCCCCACATCCTCCGATGTACTCTGCTCCCGACATGCCCCTCTCCTCCGTCCTCCTCGTTGACGACTCGGCCGTGATGCGGATGCATGTCGCTCGCACGCTCCGACAGGCGGGGTACGCGGGGCTGACGATCACCCAGGCGTCCGACGGCGAGGAGGCGCTGCAACATCTCCAGGCGCACCGCTTCGACCTGGTCATCAGCGACCTGCACATGCCGCGCCTCGACGGTCTGGAGCTCGTCCGAAGAATCCGCGCGGCGG
Organism: Planctomycetota bacterium; assembly: GCA_016206515.1. Taxonomy (GTDB): domain Bacteria; phylum Planctomycetota; class SBBH01; order SBBH01; family JACQRN01; genus JACQRN01. Next base: position 10,420 of record JACQRN010000293.1, read on the forward strand.
GGCTCGACGTGCCGGTCCTCCTGGTCACCGCCGAGGGGAGCGCCCGCAAGCAGACCGAGGCGGTCGTCTCGGGGGTGACCGCCTACCTGACGAAGCCGGTCACGCCCGATCAGCTGCGGGAGAAGATCGAGCCGCTCTTCGCCCCCGGGGGGACCGCGTGAGCGCGCCGGCCCTCGGACACGAGGCGATCCTCCACCTCCAAAAACTGTCCAGGCAGCTCGCCGCGACCTCCGGCGAGGAATGGGGCCGCCTCACCGGACAGCCTGTGTTCGTCGAGGCTGGCACCATCGGGCAGACGGATGTGAAGGCGCCGCCCGCGGCGTTCCTCAAGGAAGCCACCCTCCACACCACCGCGCGCATCGAGGGGGGGGCGCAGGGGACGCTGCGGATCCTCCTTCCCTTCTCCGCGGCGCTCGTCCTGTCGGGACGGATGCTCCTGCTGAAGGATGGGATCGTCCGCCGCAAGATCGCCTCGTCGCAGGAGGTGGACCTCGACACGGACGCCTACCGCGAGGCGATGAACATCTTCTGCGGCGGCGCGGGGCGGGCGTTCAGCTCCATGCTCGAGGTCGATCTGTCGGTCGTGCAGGAGCGCACGCGCGTGAGCGACCTGCGCAGCCGCAAGATCGACCTCGACCTCCTGTTCCCCCCCCTGCCCTGGGTTGTCTTCCATTTCCAGGCGGAATCCCCCCCGTTCCCGAAGGCGCCCCTGGCGCTGGTGATGGACCTCGATACCGCGCGATCGCTCCTGCCGGCGCGAAGCGCCCTGGGCGCCGACGGGCGCCGCACGATCCTGGTCCTGGCGCTCCAGGGGGGCGCGACGGGCGGGCTCGAGGGGATCCTTCCCCGCACCACCTACGAGGTGGTGCCGATCTCCGGGCCCGCGCAGCTCGACATGACGCTCGCCCAGGCGCAGCCGCACGCGGTCCTCGTGGAGGTCGCGCGCGACCGGACGGACCGGATCGACCTGTGCCGGGAGCTCCGAGCGCGCAACGTCCCCGTTTTCGCCTGCTGCGGGAGGACGACGGTCGAGAAGGAGTTCCTGCTCGCCGTCGCGCGATCGAAGGTGCTCGGGGTGCTGCCGATGCCGTTCGATCCCCGGACCACCCTGGAGAAGATGGAGTCCCCGCATGCGTGAAGGTCGGCTCTTCGTCCTGACCACCGACTTCGGCCTGCGCGACCCGTACGTCGCTCAGGTCAAGGGGGTCATCCTCTCGGAGATCCCCGAGGCGACGTTCCTCGACCTGACGCACGAGATCCCCCCGCAGGACGTCCGGCACGGGGCGTGGGTCCTGCGTACCTCGTACGCATGGTGCCCCGCGGGGGCGATCCATCTGGCGGTCGTCGACCCGAAGGTCGGGACCGCCCGGCGGATCCTCGCCGCGCGCGCGCACGGACAGATGTGGGTCGGACCCGACAACGGACTCCTCTCCTGGGTCCTGCGGACCGACCCGAACGCCCAGGTCCACTCCGTCGAGAACCCCGCGCTGCGCCGCCCCCACGTCTCCAGCACCTTCCAGGGACGCGACATCATGGCGCCCTCCGCGGCCCGGCTGGCGCGGGGCGCGCCCCTCGCGGAGTTGGGGCCGCGCGTGGACCGGTACGAGCAGATCCCCTGGCCCGAGCCATCGACCGGCGCGGCCGGGACCGGCGCGGCCGGGAACCTGCGCGGCCAGGTACTCCTCGCCGACCGCTTCGGCAACCTGATCACGAACATCGACGCGGCGCGGCTCGACGCGTGGATGGTGAAGTCCGACGGGCGCTTCCGCGCGAGGATCGCGGGCCGCGAGGCGCGCGGCCTCGTGACGACCTACGCCGACGGCGAGTACGACGAGGCGATCGCCCTGCTGGGGAGCCACGGATTCCTCGAGATCGCCGTCTCCCTCGGCTCGGCCGCCGGGTCGCTCCGCGCCGGGCCGGACGCGGAGGTGGTGCTGGAGCATGCATA
>JACQRN010000250.1 GCA_016206515.1 Planctomycetota bacterium
ACGTTCACGACCGAGCACGCCGAGTCCGCCCTGCGGGTCGGGGAGGCGTTCCTGAATGCGGCCGAGTCGCTCGACGAGGTGCAGGAGCATTTCCTCGGGCGTGCCTGCGCGGCGCGGATCCTTGCCCGGTATCGCCCCGTCGAGGACGAGGCGTTGCAGGGGTACGTCGGGCACGTCGGCCACACGGTGGCGCTCCACTCCGATCGCCCGCGGACCTACGGCGGCTACCGCTTCATTGTGGTCGAATCGGCGGTGGAGTCCGGCGAGCCGAACGCCTTCGCCGCGCCCGGCGGGTTCGTCTTCGTGACGAGTTCCCTTTTGTCGAGCCTGGAGTCCGAGGACCAGCTCGCGGCGGTCCTCGCGCACGAGGTCGCCCATGTCGTCGCGCGGCACGGTCTGAAGGCGATCGAGGACGCGCGGTTCAAGGGGGCGATCGGCACCGCGATCGTGGAGGGGACGCGCCACCTGTCCGACACGGAGGTCCGCGAGGCGGCCCAGGTCCTGCAGGCCTCGGTGGGGGACGTTCTGAAGACGATCCTGGAACGCGGCTACAGCCGGGAGCAGGAGATGGAGGCGGATCGTCTCGGGATCACCTTCGCGTACCGCGCGGGGTACGACCCTGCGGGGCTCTGCCAGTTCCTTCATTCCGCCGAGGTCGCCGAGGGGGGGCCTCCGCGGTGGCTCTCGACGCACCCGGGGGGACGCAAGCGCGTGCGCGCCTCCGATGACTTCGTTGCCGACTCCACGATGAAGGGGATCACGCTCCCGATCCGCACCGAGCGGTTCCGCCGGTTCGTCGCGCGGTAGGGCGTGTCCGAGCGGATCCTGCGGCAGGTCGGGCAGGTTCGCTGCGCGGACGGGCTTGAGGCCCTCCACCGCGACCGGATCCTCGCCTTCGTCCGTGCCGGGGGGCCCCTGTTCGACCGCAACCGGTACGATCCGGGGCACCTGACCGCCTCGGCGTTCGTGGTGGACGACGCGCTCGAACGGATCCTCCTGGTGCACCATGTCCGGCTCGGGCGATGGCTCCAGCCGGGAGGGCACGGCGAGCCGGGGGAGGACGACCTGCTGGCGATCGCGATGCGGGAGGCGCGCGAGGAGACCGGGATCGACGGGCTCTCCCTCTTCGGCGGGGAGGACTCTCCGCTCGACCTCGACGTCCACGAGATCCCCGAGCGGGGGGCCGAGCCGACCCACCTCCACCTGGACGTTCGGTTCCTTCTGGTCGCGCCCGCGCTCGCCCATCCCCGCGCGAGCGCCGAGTCCCACGACGCGGCCTGGTTCCCGCTCGGGGAGAGCGCCCCGGGCTGGGACAAGGGGATGCGCCGCGCGATCCTCAAGATCCGCGCGCGCAACCCAGTGTAGAATCCCGGCATGGGCGGCAGGCGGCGCGGCGTACGTGTGTGCGAGGTCCGGCGTGGCTACGGGGAGGAGACCGCCGAGGCGAAGCTCCGGTCGTTCCTTGGACTCTCGTTCACGGAGCGATTCGACCGCATCGTGGAGTTGGGCGACTTCCTGAGGTTTTCGAGGGGGGGACGCATTGACGCCGACCGTTGGCGCGGCTACAGGACTGTTCGCGTCCTTGGCACGCGAAAGGGCTAGGTACCTCGTCATCGGCGGGTTCGCCGTGGCGCTCCACGGACTCCCCCGCGTGACGGAGGATATCGATCTGGCGATCAGCCCGACGCTCCTGAATGCGCGGAGGGTCCTTCGTGCGATGGAGAAGGCCGGATATGGGACCGCGACGATGATCCGTCCCGAGGAACTCGTGGAGACCGAGATCGTCGTATGCAACGATCGCCTCCGCGTGGACCTGCTGACGCGGCCCAAGGGGCTCGCCTTCCCCTCCGCCTGGAGGCGTCGGGAGACGCGGGTCGTCCACGGCGTGAGGGTTCACTTCGCGTCGCTGGAGGACCTGATCGCGGCCAAGGATGCGGCGGGCCGTCCGGTCGACCTGGCAGATCTCGTGCGATTGCGCGAGGCATTAGAGCGGCGGAAGGTGGGGCGCCGTGACTCCTGACGAACTCAAATCCCGCCTCGCGCGCGAGGTCCTCGTCGCAGACGGCGGGATGGGGTCGGAGCTGTACGCCGCCGGCGTTCCGCTGCGCGCGTGCTTCGACGAGGTGAACCTCTCGCAGAGCGACCTGGTGCGGCGCGTCCACCGCGCCTACGCGAAGGCGGGGGCGCAGCTGCTGGAGACCAACACCTTCGGCGCGAACCCGATCCGGCTCGCGCGGCACGGTTTGGAGGCGCGAGCCGAGGAGATCAACGAGGCGGGGGTCCGGCTGGCGCGCGAGGCGGCGCCCGCGGGGGTGCTCGTCGCCGGGTCCGTCGGTCCGATCGGCCCGATCGAGGAACTCGACGGGATCACCGGGGAGGATGTCCGCCGCTCGTACGAGCGCCAGATCGGCGCCCTGGCCGGGGCGGGGGTGGACCTGCTGATCCTCGAGACCTTCACGTCGCTCGAGACGCTCCTGGCGGCGTACGGGGCGGCGCGGAAGGTCGCGAAGGTCGCGGTGGTGTGCCAGATGGCGTTCGGGGAGGACGGCCGCACGCCGGCCGGGATCACGCCCGAGCAGGCGGTGCGGGAGCTGGAGGCCGCCGGGGCGGACGCGATCGGCGCGAACTGCGTCAACGGCCCGATCCGGACCGCGCAGGTGATGGAGAGGATCGCCTCCTGCGCGACCGTACCGCTGTCGGCTTTCCCGAATGCGGGCGCGCCCACGTTCCAGGAGGGGCGGTTCCTCTATGCGAAGGACCCCGCCTACATCGCCGAGTACGCGGGGAAGATGGTCGCGTTCGGCGTGTCGCTGGTCGGCGGCTGCTGCGGGACGACGCCGGAGGATATCGCGGCCGTTGTCGCGCGCGTCGGGGGGCGATGTCCGGGGGCCCGGCCCGCGCGGGTGTTCGTCGGGACCACGCGCGCCCCCGCGCCGGCGCGGAAGCGGGGGGAGGGGCATGTCGAGACGTTCCTGGACCGCAAGCGCCCGTCCCCCCCGATCACGGTGGAGCTCGACCCGCCGCGCGACCTCGACACCGGCAGGATCCTCGCGGGGGCGCGCTCGCTCGCCGAGGACAAGCGGGTCCGCGTGATCAACGTCGCCGACAACCCGCTCGGGGTCGTGCGCGTCGGGAACGTCGCCATGGCCGCGATGATCCAGGAGGCGACCGGCCTGGAGACGATCATCCATGTCTCCTGCCGCGACCGGAACCTGATCGGCCTGCAGTCGGACCTGATGGGCGCCTGGGCGCTCGGGATCCGGAACCTCTTCCCGGTCACCGGGGACCCCGCGAAGGTGGGGAACCAGCCTGGGGCGACCTCCGTCTACGATACGAACTCCCTGGGGCTCCTGGACCTGATCGCGCGGCTGAACCGCGGGGAATCCGCCACGGGGGCCGACCTGGGGGGGCGCACCGGCTTCACCGCGGGGGTTGCGCTCAACTACTCCGGCCGCCTCGAGCCGCACGTCCACCGCCTGCGCAAGAAGGTGGCGCTCGGCGCGCAGTACGTCCTGACCCAGGCGATCTACGACGTCGGGACGATCCGCCGGCTCTATGCGCAGACCGCGGACCTGGGGGTTCCCGTCTATCTGGGGATCATGCCGCTCGTCAGCGAGCGCAACGCCGAGTTCCTCCACCACGAGGTGCCGGGGATCGAGATCCCGGAGGGGGTCCGCGCGCGGATGAAGGGCTTGAAGGGGAAGGCCGGTCGCGCCCAGGGGCTGCGGATCGTGCGTGACATCCTCTCGGAGGCCCCGGGGACGGTGCCGGGGTTCTACATCATCCCGCCGTTCGAGAGTCACGAGCTCGCCCTGGCCGTCGTCGACGTCATCCACGAGGTCGCGCGGAAGCGCTAGCGCCGCGCCCGCTATAATCGGCCAGGCCCATGCTCCCGGTCATCGTCATCGCCTGCGTGTTGGGGCTCGTCGCCGGTATCGCGGGGGCGTTCCAGCGCGAGCGGCGGCAGATGCGCTTGGCCCACCGCGCGGCGGTCCGCCGCGTCAGCGACGAGACCCATGGGTTTCTCGTGCGGAGGAGGGAACGGGACGAGGCGCTCTCGTCCGAGCGGAAGGGTTCGCTGGAGGCCCAGAGGGAAGCCGCGCGGCGCCGGGGCGTGGAGGGGGCCGAGCGCCTCGTGCGCCGGGAACGGGAGTACGAGACGTACGGGCAGCTCGTGGAGGTCCGCGAGCAGGCCCTCGCGCGAACCCGCGAGGGGGTCGAGGCGCTGCGGGGCGAGGTGAAGGCTGTGCAGGAAGCCCTGGAGAAGGCCCGACAGGACGCCTGGGACGCGCTTCTGGGGGCGTGCGGCACCACGGAGGAAGCGGCACGTTCCGGGTACCTGAAGGAGGTCGAATCCGCGGCGGTCCTCGAGGAGGCGAAGCGGGGCGACCTGCGGCTGGCGTTCTGGGAGTCCGAGGTCGATGCCGAGGCGCGCTCCGTCGTCCGCCGCATCGTCGACCGGATCGACAACGACTTCTCGGAGGAGACGCGTCCGTTCGTCGTCCCGCTGGAACAGGTGGGGGAGGCGATCGCCACCGACGCGCCTCTCCTGGCGCGGCTCGGCGAGCGGACCGGGACCGAGGTCGAACTCGACCGAGAGCGCCGTACCCTCGTGGTGCACGGGCAGGACGGCGTGCAGAGGGAGGTCGCGCGCCGGACCTTGACGAAGATGGTGAAGCGCGCCTCCGGCTCGCGGCGAGGCGGCCGGCGCCGGGGCAGGGGGGGCGGCGGCCCCAACAAGGAGGAGGCGCCCGGCGGCGGCGCGGCCCGGGACCTGGACGGGGCGCTCACGGCGGCCTCCCAGGCCGTCGAGGCGGATATCGCCCGCGCGATCCAGTGGGTCGTGCGGCACCTGCGCCTCAAGCCGGTCCATCCCCAGATCCAGAAGGCGATGGGGCGGCTCCTGTACCGCACCAGCCACGGCCAGAACGTCCTGGGGCATTCCTACGAGGTGGGGCACATCGGGGGGATGCTCGCCTCGGAACTGGGGCTCCAACCGGAGC
>JACQRN010000022.1 GCA_016206515.1 Planctomycetota bacterium
CGGCCAGGAGCGCGCCCGGATCGGCGCGGTCCCCCGCGCGCAGGCGCTTCGAGGAGGCGTGAAGCGCCTCCGGATCCGGCACCCCCTCCGCGACGGCGCGCGGACCCGCGACGACCAGCCGCGCGCGCGCGGCGCGCTCCCAGCCCAAAGGAAGCCCTGGCGCCTCGCCGGGGTCCGGCGCCAGCAGCCGCTCGACCGTCTCCCCCGGCGCCCAGGCGGCCATCTCCTCGACCAGGGAGGCGGCGAGCCGCTCGTCGGGGACGACCGCCAGAAGCCGCCCCGGGAGGAGACGCAACGCGCAGGCGACCAGGAGGCCGCACGCCGCCTCGTCCACCCCCTCCAGGTCCGCGCGGGCGCCGGACGCCACCCGCGAGACGGCCTCGCGCAACGTCCGGTCCGTCGCGAGCCGGCATGCCAGCGCCTCCGGGCTCCGCGTCGCACGCGTCCGCGTTGAACGCGTCCGCGCCGCGTCGCGCTTCAGCAGTCCCTCCTCGACACGATCCACAGGGCGGACAGCGCGAGGACGGCGCTCCCCCCGAGACACGCGAGCGCCAGGGGCCACGGGAACTCCCCCCCTTGCAGGAGCCGCCCGTAGACGACCGGGTCGAAGTAGTAGAACAGGGAGGCCCGCTTCGCCTGCGTGAGCACCGCCAGGAGGATCATCGCCATCGTCACGCCGCCGGCCCAGAAGACCGCGCGCATCTGCGCGTCGAACAGCGCCGAGAACAGGAACGAATACGAGTAGACGAGCACCAGGAGCGAGGCGGCGAGCGAGGCGCCGCGCAGGAGGGGCACGACGGCCACCGTATGCCCGATGCGATCCGCCATCGGGACGACCGCCAGCGTGCTCAAGAACGCCGGGAGCACGGCCGCGCAGGCGCCAGCCGCATACAACCATCCCGCGACGACCCAGCGCGGGGCCGGGCGCGAGAACAGAAGCGACGCGGTCCCCGTCTCGAACTCCCGCGCGAGGACACACCCCCCGAACAGGACCGCCCAGATGCACCCCAGGAGCGACAACCCCTTGTAGTGATGGTGCACGGCGAGCCACCCCTCCATCCCGCCGAAGGCGGTCGCCAACACCTTGTCGCGTACCCATTCCATCCCGGGCGGGACGTACGAAACGAGCGAGCGCGCCACGGAGGTGTTCTGTTCCCAGACCGGGTAGTAGGCGACCGCCGCGCCGGACGCCGCCGCCATCAGGAGCGTCGCGGCGACCACCGCGGGGGTCCACTCCCGAAACGAGCGGATCGCCAGGGCGCGGATCACGCGACCTCCCCGCCGTAGACGGCGCGGTAGCGGTCCTCGAGGGAGTCCCCACGATATTCGAGGGACTGGACCTCGAAGCCGGCGAGCGAGCGCATCAGCGCCTCCCACGGGACCCCGCGCACCTCGATCGCCCCGTCGAGGCGCTTCACGTCCGTGCCGGGCGGGAACGCCAGGCGCGAGGCCGCCTCCGGATCGGCGAACACCACGCGCGCGCACGGCTCCCCCGCCGCGGAGAGGTCGACCGGCCGGCCTCCCTTCAGGAACAGGAAGCCGTCGCAGAGCCGCCCGAGATCCCCCAATAGGTGCGAGGAGAGAAGGACCGACCGGCCGGCGGCGCGCTCCTGCTGCAGGAGCATGAACAGGCCGAGGCGCATCGACGGGTCCATCCCGCCGGTCGGCTCGTCGAGAATCAGAAGGTCCGCGCCGCAGCACGCGGCGCCCAGGAGAGCCAGGCGCTGCTTCATTCCGGTCGAGTACGTCTTCGTCCGGGCGCCCAGGGGGAGTTCCAGACGCGCGGCCCACTCGCGCGCGCGCCTCCGGTCGGCGCGGGGATGGAAGGAGAGCGAGAAGTCGAGGAACTGCCCCCCCGTCCAGCGGGGGTACGTCCTCGGCTCCGGGGGGAGATATCCGATCCGCGCGCGCGAGCGCCAGGCGCCGGGTCCCGCGGGCTCGCCGAATACCTCGCCGATCCCCTCCACGGGACGGACGAGCCCCACGAGGATCTTCATGAGCGTCGATTTCCCCGAGCCGTTC
>JACQRN010000269.1 GCA_016206515.1 Planctomycetota bacterium
TCCCAAACGACCTTCCCTCCCTTCCCGACCGCCGCGACCAGGTTCGTTCCAAAGCGGGTGGGCAATTCCGTGTAGGAGGAGGCGTCCCACATCACCCAGTCCGCCTCCTTCCCTTCATCGAGCGACCCGATACGGTCCGCCATGCCGACCGCCGCCGCCGCGTTCAACGTGCAGGCGGTGAGCGCCTCCGCGGGGGTCAAACCCCGGAGACAGCAGGCCATCGACAGCATCAGCCCCATCGATTCGGTCGGACTACTCCCCGGATTGCAGTCGGTCCCGACCGCGACCGTGACCCCCTCGGCGAGGAGGTCCCGCGCCGCCGCGCCGGCGCGCCGCAGCGTATAGGAGGTTCCCGGGAGCAGCACGGCGACCACACCGGCGCCCGCGAGCGCCGCGATCCCGTCGCGGTCGACCGCCAGGAGATGATCCGCCGACGTCGCGCCGAGATCGGCGGCCAGCCGGGCGCCCCCGGTCACCGCGAACTCTTCCGCGTGGATCTTGAGGCCGAGCCCCGCGGCGCGCGCGGCCAGAAGGATCGATCGCGTCTGCTCGACATCGAACACCCCTTCCTCGCAGAAAACGTCGCAGAATCGCGCCAGCCCCCCGCGGGCGACGCGGGGGATCATCTCCTCGCGTACGAGGCGGACATACCCGTCGCGATCCGCCCGGAACTCGTCCGGGACCTCGTGCGCCCCGAGGAAGGTCGGCACCACGCGCGGCGCGGCGGGGAACTTCGCGGCGTCCCGCGCGACCTCCAGCAAGCGAACCTCCTGCGGCGCGGTGAGCCCGTATCCGGACTTCACCTCGACGGTCGTGGCGCCGTGCGCGAGCATACGGGAAAGCCGAAGAGCCGTCTCCGACCGAAGACGGTCGTCGGACGCCTCCCGCACCGCCCGGACGGTCGCGCGGATCCCCCCCCCCGCCTCGGCGATCTGTCGGTACGTCGCGCCGCGAAGACGGGCGTCGAACTCCGCGGACCGGTCCCCGACGAAGACCGCGTGGGTATGGGGATCGACAAGCCCGGGCGTGACCAGCCGGCCGCCAGCATCCTTGCGAGGGCCGGTAAAGCGGCGCAGGATCCCCGCCTCCTCCCCAACGGCGACGATCCGCCCCCCCCGGACGGCGATCGCCCGTCCGTGCTCCACGGCGATCCGATCGGCCGACGCGCCCGGGCGGGGCAAGCGCCCCTCCGGCGTCGCCAGTTCGCCGATCCCGGACAGGATCAGGTCGACGCGCTCCATCGGCCGCATTGTAATAGCGCCGTGCGGCGCGGCGGCTGGACGCTTGGGACGTGGATCCGGACCTGGATCGCCGCGTGCGCGATCGCGGCGCTCCTGGACGGGGTCCGCACGGACTCACCGTTCCACTACGACGATATCCATGCGATCCGGGAGCACGCCTGGCTGCGCGCTGAGCGCCCGACCCTGGCGGAGCTGATCTCCCCCCTGGAACGCTTTCTGGTCCTCGCCAGCCAGAGAGTCGACCTCCTGGCGCACGCTCTCGCGTCCGGCGAGCCTTCCCCGATCCCCCTCCATGTCGGCCAATGGCTCTGGCATGGCCTCAACGCGACGCTTCTCGCGCGACTCCTCCTCACCCTGAGCGGGATCACGGGGGCGACGGCCTGCCTGGCCGCGGCGCTTTTCCTGTCCCATCCCGCGCAGGCAGAGTCCGTTTCCTACCTGACAGGGCGCTCCGAACTCGTCGCGGGCGCCTTCGCCCTTCTCGCGCTCCTCCTCGATGCACGCGGCCGCACCTGGGCCGCGGCCATCGCCTGCACCCTCGCCCTCTTCGCGAAACCTCATACCGTCGCCCTGCCGATCCTCGTTTGGCTCTGGCGCCGTGCATCCGGACGGCCGGGGTTCCCGTGGGCGTGCCTCCTTCCCGTCGCCGCGGGCGCCGTGTGGATGATCCACGCGGGGATGCTCGACGACGACGCGGACTTCCTGGAGCGCACGATCGAACAGGTCGGACGCCTCCCGGGAGTCTGGGAGCGGTACGCCGCCTGGATCCTCTGGCCCTCCCACCACGCCATCAAGGCACACCCCACGGAGGGTTCCGCCTGGGCGGGCGCCGCCCTCCTTCTCGCGCTGGCAGGGCTTGCATTTCACGGCGTCGGATTTCCCACGGGTCGTGCCCGCCTTGGATGGACGTTCGCGATCGTCGCGCTCCTCCCCACCGCGTCGATCGTTCCGCTGAACGAGCCGATGAGCGAACACCGTCTCTACCTTCCCCTGGCCGGGGCCACGCTCGGTGCGGCCGTCGCGCTCTTGGGGCCCGTTTCAAAACGCCCCTGGAAGGTCCGCGAAGCGCGAGGCGTCCTGCGTCCAGCGGTGTATTGCCATCGGATCTTCCGTACAGGCGCCGCGGCGGCGATCGCCCTGCTCCTCTCCGGAGCCGGGTTCGCCGCGTCCGGAACGGCATGGCGGGACGACCGGACGCTCTGGAGCGCGCAGATCCTCCTGCGCCCGACGTACAGCGACGCGCAATTCTCCCTCGCCGCGGGGCTCCTGGAGCCCGCTTCGCCGGGACGCGCCGCGCTCGCCGGTGCGGAAACGGCGCTGCGCCACAGCCTCCTCCATGACCCTTACGTTCCGGAGGCGCTCCAGAACCTGGCGGTCCTGTACGGCCGCACGGGCCGCTTCGCGGAGGCCGTCGCGCTCGCACACAACCTGGAACAGCACCCGGACACCCCCCACCGCACGCGCCTGCGCGCCGCCGCGCTGCGGCGGAGCCTGCTGCGCGAGGCGGTCGCGGATGCCGAACGCCGGCTCGCGGCGTCACCGGACGACCCGGAGGCGCTCAACAACAAGGCGTACCTGCTGCAACTGCAGGGCGACCCCGGCGCCGAGGCGCTCTTCCGGCGGGCGATCAATCTGGCGCCCGGGGACGCGCGACTCCACCACAATCTCGGCGCGCTCCTCGCGGAGGGGGGGCGTCTCGCCGAGGCGGAGTCATGTTTCGTCGACGCCATCGGGATCGACCCCGCGTACGCGAAGGCATACGTCCACCTCGGGAACTGCCGCCTGACCTTGCGAGGCGCCGGGGAAGCGGAGCGCTGCTACCGGATGGCGATCGAGTTGGACCCGGGGAACCTCCTGGCCTGGAAGAACCTCACGGCGATGTATCTCCAGGCGGGCGACCTCCCGCGCGCCCGCGAGGCGAACCGGGAGGCGCTCCGTCTGGATCCGACGGACCACGCGGCCCTGACCCACCGCCTCCAGATCGAGACGTTCGACCCGGGCGAGGCGCGCTAAGATTCCGCCCCATGCACATCGAGATCGGCCGCCCCGGCATCGCGCGCGCCCTCGGTGAGGTCGTCGCCGGGCGCGCGTCGACGCGCCTGGCGCCCGTCTCCCGCCGCGCGATGATCCGCACGCTCCGGCGCGTCCGGGACGCCGTGCGCCGGGGGGATCGCGTCTACGGCGTGTCGACCGGGCTCGGGGGGCTCGCTGACCGGGCGATCCCCCGCGAGAAGCTGTCCGAGCTGCAACGCAACCTGCTCCGCAGCCATGCCTGCGGGGTCGGCGAGCCGCTCCCGGCGGACGAGATCCGCCTCCTTCTCGTGCTGAAGGCGCACTCCCTCGCGATGGGGCACTCGGGGGTCCGCCCGCTCGTCGCGGAGCGGCTCCTGCGCTGGTACCGCTCCGGGATCCTCCCGCGCATCCCCGAGCAGGGGTCCGTCGGCGCCAGCGGCGACCTGGCGCCCCTGGCGCACCTCGGCCTCGCGCTCACCGGGGAGGGAACATTCCTCGACTCGCGCGGCACGCGCGTGTCGAGGCGCCTCGGATGGCTCGCTCTCGAGCCAAAGGAGGGGCTCGCGATCGTCAACGGGACCCAGGCGTCCTCCGCGGTCGCCTGGGCGGCGCTCCTGCGCGCGGAGGCGCTTCTCGATCTCGCGGACCTCGCCGGTGCCTGCTCCCTCGACGGCCTCCTGGGGACCCCGGAGGCGTTCTCTCCCGCCGCCATGTCGGTGACGCGGCATCCCGGCGTGCGCCGGGCCGCCGAGCGCCTGCGCACCTTCCTGCGCCGCAGCCGGATCCGCGCGTCGCACCGGGATTGCCAGCGCGTCCAGGACGCCTACTCGCTGCGGTGCATGCCGCAGGTCCACGGAGCCGTCCGGGATGCGCTCGCCTACGTCCGCCGCACGCTTTCGGACGTCGCGGACTCCGTCTCCGACAACCCGATCCTGTTCCCCTCGCGCCGGGAGCCTTCGATGGCGGGGCATTTCCACGGGCAGCCGATCGCGCTGGCGTGCGATCACCTGGCCTCCGCGATCGTCCCGCTGGCGACCATCGCGGAGCGTCGGATCGAACGCCTCGTCAACCCGGACTTGAGCCGGCTCCCGGCCTTCCTCACTCGCCAGGGCGGGCTGAACTCCGGGTTCATGCTGGCCCATGTGACTGCCGCCTCCCTCGCCTCCGAATGCAAGGCGCTCGCCACGCCGCGCGGCGTCGATTCGATCCCCACCTCCGCGGGCCAGGAGGACCATGTCTCGATGTCGATGGCCGCAGCGGTGCGGCTGCGACGCTCCCTTTCGAACCTGGAGGGAGTGCTCGCGATCGAGCTCCTCTGCGGGTGCCAGGCGCTCGAGTTCCACCGCCCGCTCCGCTCCGGCCCCGCGGTCGAGGGCTTGTACCGGGCCATCCGCGAGCGGACTCCCGCGCTCGGAAAAGACCGGAACCTCTCCCGCGACATCGAGCGGGTCTCCCGGCAGATCCGCCTCGGCGAGTTCCTGACGCTCACACGCGCCTGAACCGGGTGCGGCCACCGGGCCTCAACGCTCTTCTTGCGCGCGCCCCAGGTACTCCCCTGTCCGCGTATCGATCTTCACCTTGTCGCCGATCCCGACGAACGTCGGGACCTTGACCTTCAGGCCGGTCTCGAGGGTCGCGGGCTTCAGGACGTTCGTGACCGTCGCCCCCTTCATGCCGGGCTCCGTTTCCGTGACCTCCAGGACGACGGAGGAGGGGAGGTCGAACGTCACCGCCTTCCCCTCGTGCAGCGCCACATCCGCCCGGTCGTTGGCGCGCAGGTACGGAAGTTGCTCTGACACGTTTTCGAGCGGAACGGAGAACTGCTCGTACGACGTCGTGTCCATGAAGACGGCCTCCAGGTCGGTCGCGTAGAGGTATTCCATCTCCCGCTTGTCGAGGTGCGCGGGGACGAGGGACTCGGTCGTGCTGAACTTCCGCTCGATCACCAGCCCCGTCTTGAAATCCTTCAGCTTCAGGGTGACGATCGGCCGGCGGTTCTGCATCTTCTGATGATGGTGGTCGGTCACCGTCACGAGCGATCCCTCGTACTCCAACACCATCCCCTTGCGAACCTCGGTCACCAGGATCATCGCGCACCCCCTCCACGCCGTCCGGCTGCCACCAGAGCGGCCCCCGGCCAGCCCCACACGAACATCGCCCCGGTCATCAGGAGCGAGAGAAGAACCACATGCGTCACGTCCAGCCCGAGCGGCTCCACCACGAGGGCGATCACCCCCTCGGCGAACCCCGCCGACCCCGGCGTCGGCGACACCCCCTTGATCAGGGAGAGCACAGTGACGAGGACGAAGTAGTCCGCCAAGCGCAGCGACTCGACCCCGATCGACCGACCGAACCCGAAATATATCAGGCAGCATGCGGACTGGCCAATCACGGCGGCGGCGAGCGCGAACGCCAGCGCGCCGGGCCGGTCCCGGTACAGGACCAGCCCCCCTTCGATCTCGGTGAACACCCCGCGCAGCGGAAGCCTCCGCAGGACCCACGA
>JACQRN010000260.1 GCA_016206515.1 Planctomycetota bacterium
CTCCAGGATCGTGCGCAGGGCGCAGCGCGCCCGGTGGAGGCGCGACTTGACCGTCCCGCGCGGGATCTCCAGCGACTCGGCGATCCGGCCGTACTCCATCCCCTCGAGGTCCTTCAGCACGATGATCTCCCGGTCCGCCTCGTCGAGCCGCTCCAGGGCGGAGCGGAGCGAGCGGATCCGGTCGGCGCGCTCCGCGAGCCGGTCCGGGCCGCCCCCCTCGCCGGGATCGGCGGTCTGCTCGAGCGGGTCGCGCTCCTCGGTCGCCAGCGTGCGGCCCGACTGGAAGCGCTTCTCCCGCCGGGCCCACGTGCGCGAGTGGTTGAGCGCGACCGAGGTGAGCCACGTCGTGAAGCGGGCTCTGGCCTCGTACCGGGGAAGGGCTCGATGCACGGCCACGAACACCTCCTGGCACACGTCGTCCGCGACATCCGCGCGCCCGGTGACCCGCGTCACCAGACGGTAGACGCGCGCGGAATGCCGCACGACGAGGTCGTCGAACGCCCGGGCGTCCCCCCGCTGGAAGGCGCGCACCAAGGCGTCGTCCGAGCGGTCCTCCGCGCCGGGGTCCCTCGCCCCGTCCAGCCGGTGAGACGCGGGATGGGTGTCGCGGGTTCCCATGGATTTGCGCATTTTATGCTCTCGTACAGCGCGAAGCGCGAAGCGCCGTGCGATCCGACTACCGGATGATCACCCGCGTCCCGCGCGGGCAGAGGGCGAACACCTCGCGGATGTCCGCGTTGTGCATCCGGACGCAGCCGTTGGAGACCCTCTGTCCGATCGTCGTCGGCTGTGTGGTGCCGTGGATGCCGTACCCCTGGTACTCCCCGGGCCCCTCGATCTTCAGCCAGCCGTCCCCCAGCAGGTTGTCGGGATGGCCGTACGGGATCCCCCGCGGCGCGTGCGCGGGGTACCAGGTCGGGTGCCAAGTCCGGTCGGTGACCTCGAACTCCCCCGCCGGGGTCTTGTCCAGCGCACCGATTCCCACGGGGTAGCGCTTCAGGATCCGGTCGTCCGCGAAGACCGTCAGCGTGAGGTCCGAGCGGTTCACCTCGATGCGGACGGTCCCGCGCAGGAGCTTGAGGCGCTGCCCGGCGCGAAGCACCGACTCCTCCCCCATCCCGTTGAGCCACCGGATGCACTCGATCGTCGTCCCGTGGGCGCGGGCGATCTTCTCCAGGGTGTCCCCGGTCACGGCGGTATAGGAGGAAGCGTCCTCGGCGGACGGGGCCCCCCCGACGAGCCCCGCGGCGAGCGCCCGGATCGCCTCCCAGTGGGGGGCGGCCTCGGCGGCGTTCTCCGACGCGGCAATCCGCCAGGTCCTCGCCTCGCGCGGCCTCACGGTCCGCTCGCACAGGTCCGCCAGGGCGCGACACGCGTCGCGGTGCGTCGGCGAGAGCGGATCCGCCAGGGACTCCGCGCGGCGCAGGACCGGCTCCGCGCCCTCGACGTTCCCGCGCGCCAGGAGCGATGCCCCCTCGCGCAGGTCCGCTCCAGCGTCCGGGAGCGGCGGGGGAGGCGGCGTCCGCGGCGCCTCCTCGGGCGCGGCGTCGGCATGCTGCCGCGCATACGCCCACCACCCGGCGTACGCCGAGACCCCGACCAGGACCAGGACCAGGAATCGTCTCATGGGGCTTCGGCTACCGATTCGCCTACCGATTCATCTACCGAGAAATCTGCGCCTGCAACCATGTGTCCATCCGGGACACCAAAACATCCTTTCTCTGGACCCATTCCGTCATCAGGCGCTCGCGCTCCGCCGGGGGAAGGTCCACGGGGGGGAGCGGCTCGTACGCGAACGGGAGCACGCCGAGCTCGACCAGGCGCCCGGTCTCGGGATCGGTCTTTCCCGCGAGGCGCTCCTCGATCCAGGTCAGCTGGAGGCGCCGCTGCGCGAGATCCACGAACAGCAGCGACAGCGTGTCCTGGGCGTCCGGGTGGAGCCCCTCCTGCTTCAGGTGCGGCAGGATCACCTGGAGGCCGTCCAACGGCACCTCCCAGGTCAGGGTAAGGATCCGCTCGCGCGCGTTGGCGCGGAACCAGGAGGAGCGGTGGTTCAGGACCGCGACGAGCGCCGGAAGCGCGTCGTGCGACGAAAGGTCCCCCATCTCGACCCCGCCGGCGACGAACCCCTCCCGCATCCAGTCGAGGCGGTCCTGCTCGTGCGCGCGTCCCCACCACTGGCGCCAGCGGTTCTGCCCGAGCGCCAGGGACGCCTCCACCTTCGGGTCGTACGGGTGGTCGTGGTTCGTCAGGTGGCGCAGCACCCCGTGGGAAGCGGTCCGGATCGCCAGGTCGGGATCGGTCAGCAGGTCGATCAGGTCCCCCACCGCATACGACACGCGCAGGGCCGAGAGCGCCTCGATCGCCGCGAGACGCACGTCCCGCAGGAGGTCCTCCCGGACCGTGTCGGTCTGTGTCACGTTGCGGCCCTGGTCGACGGCGATCTCCTGGCGCACCGTCGCCTCGCGGATCTTCGTCGTCCGCAGCACCTGCAGGAGCGCGGGCGCCGCCAGGGGATCCCCGATCTGCCCCAGCGAGCGCGCGACGCGCGCCCAGAGGACCAGGTCGTCCTGGTGCGCCTGGAGATAGGCCGTCGGCTGCTGCGAGAGATCCTCCCGGACCCGGTCGAGCGTCCGGATCAGGAACGGAAGCGAGGTGCGCGCGACGCGGCTGTCGAGCTCCCCGAGCGCCTTGGACGCGGTGATCCGGGCGGCGTACATCCGACCGCGGAGCGAATCCGCCGGCGCCCCAGCGTCGAGCGCGCCCTCCCCCTCCGAGGTGCGCAGGACCTGGTCGACCCGCGCGTCCACCTCCCCCTCCGTCGCGGTCTTGCCGGGGACTCCGGAGACGAGGCCGCCGGAGGCGAACGCCAGGGCGCACCCCGACGAGAGGGCGACCGCGAATCGCCCCCACGACCGCATCCGAAACATAGAATGAGGAGACTAGGAGCCCCCGATGGCGCTGTCAACGATCCCCCCCCCGGAGCCGATCCTCTACCTCGACGGCGAGTACGTCCCGGAGGGCCGCGGGCGCCTGCCGGCCCTCGACCGCGCGGTCCGGTTCGGGGATGGGCTGTTCGAGACGTTCCGCTGCCGGCGCGGACACGTCCCGTTCCTCGAGGACCACTGGCGGCGGCTGGCGGCGTCCGCGGCTTTCGTCGGGATCCCCCTGCCCCTCGACGCGCGGGGGGCGCTCGCCGCCTCCCGGGAGCTGTCGCGCCTTAACCGGACCGACGACGCGATCCTCCGCCTGACGGTCACCCGCGGGGTGGGACCGCGCACGCTCTGGCCCCCCGAGGACGCCAAGCCCGCCCTCATCATCGAGTGCATCCCGCTCCTTCCCTCCACCATCCATCCGATGAAGATCCATACCTCATCGTTGCGGCAGGACGCCAACTCGCCCCTCCCTCGCCACAAGACGCTCAACCGGATGGAGCGGATCCTCGCCTCCCGCGAGGCGCGCGAGGCCGGCGCCGACGAGGCGCTCTTCCTCAATTCCCGCGGGGAGGTCGCCGAGGGGACCACGATGTCGATCTTCTGGACCGACGGGAAAACCCTCTTCACCCCCTCCCTCGACACAAACATCCTCCCCGGCGTCACCCGCGGCGTCCTCCTGCGCCTCGCGCGCAAGGCGGGAATCCCGACCGAGGAAGGAAGATTCCCCCCCGGCGTCCTCGCCCGCGCGAAGGAGGTGTTCGTCACCAGCGCCGTGCGCGGCGTCCACCCGGTCGAGAGGATCGATGCGCAGACGTACCCGGTCCCGAAGAACGGCCTCGCCTCGCGCCTCGCGCCTCTCTACCTCGCCGAGGCGTTCCCCTCCGGTGCGGGGGCCGATGCATGCGCCGAGGGGGCGTGCGAGATTCCGTAGGAGCTACAACCCCATCACCAGCCGCAGTCCCTCTTCGACACGGTGCAAGGCGCGCGCGGGGAGGCTCCCGACGCGGTCGCGCAGGAACTCCTTGCCGAGCGTCAGGACCTGGGAGACGTTGACGACGGAGTCCTTCGGAAGCCCCGACTCTTCACGCGACAGGGCGACGTTCCCCGGGGCAGCCGACAGCGCCTCGTTGGAGGAAAGGGCCGCCACGACGACCGTCGCGATCCGGCTGCGGTTGAACGGGTCCGACTGCACCACGAGGACGGGCCGACGGTAGCCGGGACCCGAGCCGCGGGGAACGCCGAGATCCGCCCACAAGATCTCGCCGCGCCGAATCACCATTCCCCGGGGGGCTCGCCGGAAGGTTCGCGCAGGACGCTCGCCGACTGCATCCGATCGAGAACCTCATCGACGCGCGAGTCCTCCGCGGCGTAGAGGCGGTCGAGCGCCGCGGTGACATCGGGCCCGCCCCGCGCCAGCACGAACTCCGCAACCGCCTTGGCGTACAGTTCGCTTCGCGACATCCCCAGCCGCCGCGCGACCTTCTCGGCCGCGCGAAATACAGGGTCGGGAACAGAGACCGCCGTCTTCACAACCAGAGTATAACTTAAGTTATACCCAATAACAAGCCCGTTCCTATGCCCGTTCCAACCTCGCATACGACAGAAGCAGCCGCTTCACCCCGATCCGGGGAAACCGCACCGCCGCGCAGGCGTTCTCGCCGCGGCCTTCGAGGGATTCGACCTTGCCGACGCCGAACATCGGGTGGCGGACGCGGATACCGGGGGCCAGCCCCTCCGGACCGTCCTCATCCCCCGACGGAGCGTCGACATCCTCATCGACCAGCATGCGACTCTCGCCTGGTTCCCACCGCGCGGCCGCCTCGACAACGCTCCCTCCCGTCTCGCCGCGGACCTCGACCAGCTCCTCCGGGATCTCCTCGAGAAACTGCGACGGGATCGCAGGAACTGCCTGCCCGAACCGGCGGCGCAGGCGGGCGGACAGGAGGGCGACGGACTTGCGCGCCCGGGTGAGCCCTACATAAAGGAGACGCCTCTCCTCCTCTACGCCGTCGGGCCCCTCGGAGAGGGAGTGCGGCAGGAGCCCCTCTTCGAGCCCCGTGATCACCACCGCGTCGAACTCGAGCCCCTTGGCGGCGTGGAACGTCATCAGCCAGACCCCGCCCGCGCCCCCCTCTGCGCCAGACCCCGTCGTGCGGTCGGTGTCGGAGACGAGCGCGACCTCCTCAAGGAATCCCGCCAAGCCGACTGGAGGAGCATCCGGGGCGCCCCCGTCGACAGACGGGGAGACGGCCTGCGGCCCGCGCGCGTCGTAGTCGGCGGCGGCGCTCACCAGTTCGCGCACGTTCTCGGCGCGGTCGGACTCCTCCGTTCCGTCGAGTGACGCCGCATAGGAAAGGAAGTCGAGCCGCTTCACGAGCCAGGAGAGCGCCGCGCGGGCGGGGAGTTCCTTGCGCTCCTCCAGGCCGCGCAGGATCCGGTCGAGCGCCAGCGCCCCCTCGACCGCCTTGCGCCCCAGGGCGGGGACCGACTTCGCCTCCTCGATCGCGGAGCGCAGTGGGATACCGCGCGAGGCGGCGTGGGCGCGCAGGCGCTCCTCGGCCTTCTCACCCAGGCCCCGCGCCGGGACGTTCAGGATCCGCAGGAGCGCCTCGTCCTGGCGCGGGTTGACGGCGATCGTCCCGTACGCCAGCAGGTCCTTCACCTCGCGCCGCTGGAAGAAGGCGACCGCGCCCACGAGCGCGTACGGAACGCCGGCGTTGCGCAGCGCCGTCTCGATCACCCGGCTCTGGGCATTCACCCGGTAGAAGACCGCGATCTGACCGAAGGGAGTCCCGGCCTCGCGGAGTTCCGCGACCCGCCTGCAGACCTCGCGCGCCTCGTCGTGCTCGTCGAGGCATTCGGCGCGCAGGAGGCGCGGACCTTCCTCGTTCTCGGAGTCGAGCCCGCGCTCGATCCTCTGGCGGTTGCGGGAGATCAGCGCGCTCGCCGCGCGCAGGATCCGCCGCACGGAGCGGTAGTTGCGCTCGAGGCGGACCACCTTCGCCTCGGGGAAGTCCTCCTGGAAGTCGAGGATGTTGCGCAGGTCCGCCCCGCGCCAGGAGTAGATCGACTGGTCGGGATCCCCGGTCACGCAGAGGTTGCGGCGGTCCCCCGCGAGCGCGACGGAGATCCGGTACTGCAGGCGGTTCGTGTCCTGGTACTCGTCGACCGATACGTACCGGAAACGCTCGCGCAGGGAGCACGCGACGTCCGCCTTCCCCTCCAGGAGGGAGGCGAGGTTCACCAGGAGGTCGTCGAAGTCCATCGCCGCGCAGCGGCGCAGCGCCTCCTCGTACTTCGCGTAGGCGCGCGCGCGCGTGCGGTCGGCGTACGACGAGGCGCCCTCCCCGGCGGCCACCGCCGCGGTCCCCGACTGCTTCCAGAGCGAGATCGCCTCGAGCACCCGCGCGGGGGGGAACTGCTTGGGGTCGATCTCAAGGTCGGACAGGGCGCGGCGGACGGCCGAGATCTGGTCGTCCCGGTCGAGGATCGTGAAGTCGCGCGGGTATCCGAGCACCTCCCCGTGCCGGCGCAGCAGGCGCGCCCCCATCGAATGGAACGTCGAGACCCAGATCGGGGCGGCGCCCACGAGCGACGCGACGCGCTCCTTCATCTCCCGGGCGGCCTTGTTCGTGAAGGTGACCGCCAGGAGCGACCACGGCGGGATCCCCCTCGATACGAGGTGCGCCAGGCGCCGGGTGACCACGCGGGTCTTCCCCGTGCCGGCACCCGCCACGACGAGCATCGGCCCGTCAACATGGGCGACCGCCTCGCGCTGCGCGTCGGTCAGGTCCGCCAGGACATCCATGGAGGGGGGAGGGCGCTTAGCCTTCGCCCTTTTGCACCTTGGCCGCCTCGACCGCCTCCTCCACGCGGGGATGGGCGGGGATCAGCCGATACAGCTGGCAGAGTTCGAACAACTCGTGGACGCGCCAGTGAACGCCGCACAGGTGGACCTTCCCGGCGCGGGCGCCGACCGCCTGGTTGAGCCACAGCATGGTCCCGACGACTGCGCTGCCGATGTAATTGACGCTCGACAGGTCCACCACCAGCTGGCGCACGTCGCCGTCGGCGAGCACCTTCTCGAGCTCCGAACGGAGCTGCTTGGGCGCCTCGTCGTGGCACAGCTCCTCCGGGATCGTGCGCACGACATGGACCGCGCCGTGCCGATTGACGTCGAGGATGCGGGCATGGCGCTTGCCGAGCCCCTTCTGGTTGTAGGAACGAAGCCAGTCGGCGTCGCCCTTCTCCCGGGGACGAAGATCCGGAGCGGCCACGAGTTCAGTATACCCCCCCCCGGGGGGACGGGACGACGCGATGCGGTTGCCATGAACCCTTCCCCCTTGTACATATCCGTCCCCCCATGCGGATCGGAACGGACCTGGTGGAGATCGGACGGATCGAGCGGGCGCTCGCGCGGAGGGGGAGTCGTTTCCTGGGGCGCCTCCTCACCCCCGCCGAGCGGAAGGCGATCGCCGGGAGGGGTGCCGCGAAACGGCGCGTGGCCGAGCGCGTCGGCGGCCGGTTCGCGGCGAAGGAGGCGGTGCTGAAGCTCCTCGGGACCGGATGGGGCGGAGGGCTCGGGTGGAGGGACGTCGAGATCCTCGACACCCCGGGCGCGCTCCGCGGGGGCGAGCCACGCAGTGGCGAGCCACGGGTGCGCTTGAGCGCGAAGGCGGCCCGGCGCGCGCGCACGCGCGGGGTCCGGGGCGTGGCGCTCTCGATCTCCCATGAGGCGAACTTCGCGCTCGCGGTGGCGGTCTCGACCGGCCGGCCCTCGTGATGGGCCCCCGCTCGCGCCTGGCGCGGCTGCGCGCGAGCGACCGCCGCCACGCCTGGAAACCGTTCACGGCGATGTCGGCGTACCTCGACTCCGAGCCGCTCGTCTTCGAGAGCGCGCGAGGGCACTACCTGCGCGACGCCTCCGGACGCCGCTACTTCGACGGCGTCTCGTCGATATGGTGCAACCTCCAGGGGCACCGCGTCGGCGAGATCGACGCGGCGATCCGTGCGCAGATGTCCAAGGTCGCCCACGTCACGATGCTCGGCCCCACGCACCCGGGGGCGATCGACCTGGCCGAGGCTCTCGTCCGAATCGCCCCACGGGGGCGAGCCCCGCAGGGGAAGCCGCTCCCGCCCGCCCGCAAGCGCCTCACGCGCGTCTTCTTCTCCGACGATGGCTCCACCGCCGTCGAGGTCGCCCTCAAGATGGCGTTCCAGTTCTGGAAGCAGAGGCGTCCGGCGCGACCGCGCAAGGAGCGGTTTCTCTGCTTCTCGGACGCCTACCACGGCGACACGCTCGGGGCGGTCTCGGTCGGGGGGATCGGCCGGTTCCACGCCGTGTTCGGGCCGCTCCTGTTCAAGTCCCACAAGGTCCCGATGGCGACCTGCTACCGCTGCCCGCTCGGCAAGCGTTTCCCCTCCTGCAAGATCGCGTGCCTCGACGAGGCGGAGAGGATTCTGGAGCGCCACGCGGACAGGATCGCCGCGGTCGTCCTCGAGCCGAAGGTCCACGGCGCGGCGGGAATGATCATCCAACCGGAGGGGTACATCCGCCGCGTGCGAGCGATGTGCGACCGGCACGACGTCCTCCTGATCGCCGACGAGGTGGCGACCGGGTTCGGCCGGACCGGCAGGATGTTCGCCTGCGACCTGGAGGGGGTGCGGCCCGACCTGCTCTGCCTGGCGAAGGGGCTCACCGGCGGCTACCTCCCCCTGGCCGCGACGCTCGCCACGGAGGAGATCTTCGAGGCGTTCCTCGGCCCCCCCGAGAGCGGCCGGATGTTCACGCACGGCCACACCTACGGAGGCAACCCCCTCGGATGCGCCGCCGCCCTGGCGAACCTGCGGCGGCTGCGCGCGAAGCGGATCGTCGAGGGGGTCGACGCCAAGGGAAAGGCGCTCGAACGCGCGCTCGCCCCCCTCGCCTCCCACCCGAACGTCGGCGACATCCGCCGCGCAGGCCTGATGTGCGGGATCGAACTCGTCTCCGACCGCGCGACGCGCCGTCCTTTCCCCCCCGCCGAGCGCCCCGCCCACCGCGTCGCCGACGCAGCGCTCCGCCGCGGCCTCTGGATCCGCCCCCTCGGCGACGTCGTGATCCTGATGCCCCCCCTGACCGTCACGCCGCGCGAGATCGCGTGGCTGGGGCGGGTGGTGCGGGAGGCGGTGGAGGAAGTGCTGCCGTAGCCCTACACGAGCCCCTGCCGGATCAGCTTCGCGGCAAGGAGATAGACGTCGTCCCGGCTTCCCTCCCGCCGGATCCCGACCGCCACGATTTCCACGACCTGGGCGTCCCGCGCGACCCGATACACGATCCGGTATCGCTGGCCGACGGCACGGAGGCTCCGGAGCCCCTTCAATTCCTCGCCGAGTCCCTTCCCCTGCGCCTCGGGGTCGCGCGAGAGCCCCTCGGCCCGCTCGTAGATCTTCTGCCGGATCCGACGGTCGGTGATCCGGAGCCACAAGCGCCGCGCCTCGGGGGAGACGACGACCCGATGCGTCACAACCCGAGATCCGCCTTCAGATCCTCCAGGGGGATCCGCTTCCCCGCCTTGAGTTCCCGGATCCCCCGGCGGATGGATGCCATCTGCTCCCGGTCCCCCAGGATCTCCAGGGTCTCCACAAGGGTCTCGTAGAACTCCGCCGGGAGGATCGTCATCACCGGCTTGCCGTGCTGGGTCACGGTGACGGCGTGGACCCCCCTCTTTCCGCCGAGCCGCTTGGGGAGCCTCAGGAACTCATTCCGCGCCTGTGAGATGGTCAGCGTCTCGGTCATCGCGCCCTCCATATTATTGTACATCATATTGTACATCATGGGGCCGCCATCCGCGCCCGATTTTCCGGTTTCGGAACAGAAGGGGCTGGACGGTACGATGTCGGCCCCATGCCCGCCGCCCTGACGCCCGACGCCGTCCTCGCCGCCCTGAAGGTCGTCCAGGACCCGGATCTGCACCGGGACATCGTGTCGCTCGGGTTCATCCGGAACCTGACGATCCGCGACGGGGAGGTGCGCTTCGACATCAACCTGACGACCCCGGCCTGTCCCGTGAAGGAACGGATGAAGTCGGAGGCGGAGACGGCGGTACGGAAACTCGCAGGGGTGAAGGCGGTGCACATCAACCTCACCGCCGAGGTGAAGGCGCACGCGGGGCTCGATACGACGGCGCTCGCCTCGGTGAAGAACCTCGTGGCGATCGGGAGCGGCAAGGGGGGGGTGGGGAAGTCGACCGTCAGCGCGAACATCGCCGTGGCGCTCGCGCGGGAAGGCGCCCGCGTGGGGCTCCTCGACGCCGACATCTACGGCCCGTCGATCCCGACGATCCTCGGGGTGCTCGACATCGCGCAGCCGACCGGGCCGCGGATGAAGCCCGCGGAACGGCACGGGGTGAGGTTCATGTCGATGGGGTTCATGGCGCCGGGGGACCAGCCGCTCATCTGGCGCGGCCCCATGGCGCACAAGGCGCTGCAGCAGTGCCTGTTCGGGGTCGAATGGGGGATTCTCGACTATCTCCTGATCGATCTCCCCCCGGGGACCGGCGACGTCCATCTGACGCTGGCGCAGTCGGTGCCTTTGACCGGAGCGGCGATCGTCTCCACGCCGCAGGACTTGGGGCTCATGATCTCGAAGAAGACGCTGCGGATGTTCGAGACGACGAAGGTCCCGATCCTCGGGATCGTCGAGAACATGAGCACCTACCTCTGCCCCCACTGCGGGAAGGAGGACGACCTGTTCGGGCACGGGACGGTCCGCAAGGAGGCGGTCACCCTCGGAATCCCCTTCCTCGGCGAGATCCCGCTCGATGCGGCGATCCGCAAGGCGTCCGACGAGGGGGTCCCGGTGGTCGCCGATGCGCCCGACTCCCCCTCGGCGAAGGCGTTCCTGGAGGCCGCGCGCGCGCTGGCCGCCCGCGTCTCGGTCAAGAACTTCGACGCCGCCCAGGGGTCTTCGGAGAGGACGCGGCTGTCACGTGTCCTGTCCGCCTCGGGCGCGCGGCTGTCGCTGGCGTGGGCGGACGGCCACGAGAGCCACCTTCCGGGGGCGTACCTGCGCCGCAACTGCCCGTGCGCCGAATGCGTCAGCGAGAACACGGGAAAGCGGATGCTCGACCCGAAGTCGGTCGCCGACACCGTCACGGTCCGCAAAAGCGCCCCGGTCGGCCAGTACGCCCTGTCGTTCGAGTTCTCCGACGGGCACGCCACCGGGATCTACACCTTCGACGCGCTGCGCGCCCTGTGCCCGTGCGGCGAGTGCCAGCGGTAGAGCCGCGCTCGGTACGGTAGCGCGGGCTTTATGCCCGCCGGGGCGGGGATAAACCCCGCCCTACCTCATGGGGAGGGGTTAGGGGCCCAGCAGATCCCGCAGCCTCTGCGCGACCTCGCCCGGGTCGAACGGCTTGCGGAGGAAGGCGTTGATGCTCGCGTAGAACTGTCCGGTCTTCTGGGCGCCAGGGTCGTGGCTCGCGGTGATCATCACGATCGGGACGGCGGGGTGCATCTCGCGCATCGTGAAGGCGACCTGGTGGCCGCTCAGACCAGGGAGATTGATGTCAATCACCAGGGCGTCCGGCACGCGGTCGGCCATCCTCTCGACCGCCTCCGTGCCGCTGGAAGCGAGCATCACCTCGAACCCCTCGTGCACGAGGCGCGTGCGGAGCATCTGTGCGATGTCCGGGTCGTCGTCGACGACGAGGACGCAACGGCCCGGCGATGGATCGTTCATGCGCCGCCCCCTTCCCCGTGCAGGCGCGGGATCGCGATGTGGAAGACGCTCCCGCCCCCAGGGGCCGCCTCGACCCAGATCCGGCCATGGTGCCGGACGACGATCTGGCGGGCGATGGCGAGCCCGAGCCCCGAGCCGGCGGGCCCCATCGGGGCGAGGCTCCCGCCGGAGCGCGCCAGGCGGACGTGCTTCTCGAAGATCCGCTCGCGCTGGGCGGCGGGGATCCCCGGGCCCTGATCGGCGATCGACAGGCGCACGCCGTCGGGGGCGATCTCGCGCCGCGCGTCCACGCGCACGACCCCGCCGCGCGGGGAGTAGGCCACCGCGTTCCCCAGCACGTTCGTCACAACCTGCGCGATCCGGTCGGCGTCGACGCGCAGGTCCGCCAGTCCCTCCTCCACGTCGAGGACGACGGTCACCTCCGCGCGGGCCGCCGCGCCGCGCAGGGCGTCGACCGTGTCGCGCAGCAGGCGCCCCACGGGGACGGAGGAGAGGTTCCAGCGGGCGGCCCCCGACTCGATCGCGTCGAGGTCCAGCAGGTCGTTGATCAGCCGCGTGAGCCGCTGCGCGTTGGCGACGATCCTCTCCAGAACGGCGCGCTGGGGTTCGGCAACCGCCCCGGCGGTCCCCGCGATCAGGTTGAGCGCGTGCCCCTGGATGCCGGTGAGCGGCGTGCGCAGCTCGTGGGAAACCGCCGCCAGGAAGTCGTCCTTGCGCGCATCCATCTCCTTCAGCTGGAGGTTCGCCTGCCGCAGGGAGTCCTCCATCGCCTTGCGGTCGGAGATGTCGTGCGCAAAGAGGGACAAGGCGACCTCCTCGCTGCCGGGGACCAGGATCCGGCCCGTGGTCACCGCGCACGCCAGCGACGCGCCCCCCGCGCGGGAGAGGGAAAGCTCCCCGCGCCACCCCCCCTCCTCGACCGTCCGGCGCACCATCTCGCGCGCCGCCGCGACCGACCCGGCCGCCACCAGGTCCGACAGGTGGGCGCCGGGGAGCGCCGAGACCTCCCTTCCCACGAGGCGCGCGGCGGCGTCGTTGGCGCGGATCACGCGCGAGAGCGCATCGAGGACCAGGATCGCCTCGTGCGGGGCTCTTCGCACCAGCTCCGCCTCGAGGGCGAGCTGCCGCTCCAGACGCCGCTTCTCGGTCAGGTCCAGGAGCGCCCCGCGGATCCCGGTGACGCGTTCCTCGGCGGAGCGCTCGACCTGCGCGTACAATGTCCCCTCCCGCACACGGCCGGCGCGCGATTTCCACTGCAGGTCCACCGCCGCGGCCCCCTGCTCGACGATCCGCCGGCACGACTCCGCGAACGTCTCGGGTGAGGGGCCCAGCAGGAACTTCCCGAACGGCTCCCCCAGGAAGGGTCCCGCGCCACAGAACGCCTCCCGCGCCGGGGTATTGGCGTCGAGGAGATTCCCTGTGACGTCGAGCCGGACGTAGAGAACCGGCGCCCGCTCGAACAGGTCCCGGTACCGCCCCTCCGCGTCGCGCAATCTCGCAAGCGCCTCCCCCAGCTGCCGGTTCGCGCCGTCGAGCTCTTTCGCCTGCCGCACCTGCAAACCGATCCGTCCGAGCGACTCGAGGTACAGACCGCCGGCGAACACACCGTAGCTAAGGACGCGCAGGATGTGGGCACCAACGTACGGCAGGTCCTGCTCGGATCGCGAGGCGATCATCAGGCACTGGCAGGCGGTCCCCAACAGGAGCGCCAGGGGGAGGAGCGCCCCGTCGAGCCCCGAGCGCGAGAGTCCCGTGGCGGCCGCCATCGGCGCGGCGACCGCGAATGCCCCGAGCGCCACGAGGTCCATGCACCGCGTCCCGTCGAGGTTCCCGATCTTCCAGGTGCCGGGATCGATCGCGATCACCCCAAGCAGGAGCCCGAGGGCGGCGGCGAAGGTCCCCCCGACCACCGCCCGCCCGCCCCAGCGCCCGTCCCGGATCCACGCCGGACGCAAGGAGGCGGTGAGCAGGAGCCCCCCGAGCACCAGGCGGCTGACGCCCCAGGTGTCGGGGCCGAAGTGCTCGGGCAGGTCCAGGTTGACCGCGTAGGCAATGCTGCCGGACGCGGCGTGCAGGAAGTCGACGGCGCCGGCCGCCAGGAACGCCGCCCCGACGAACCGCCTCTCCGGGTCGCCCAGGACGCGGTGCGCCAGGAAGGCGGCGGCCGCGCCGCCCCAGGCGAGGAAGAACGCCCCGAGATCGAGCGTCGCCTCCACCGCCTCGTCGAACGCGGGGCGGAACGTGGCCTGCCGCCTCTGGAGCGTCCAGATCCCGACCCCCGCCCCGAGCGCCAGGAACAGGACCGCCCCCCCCAGCGCAGCGCGCAGCGCGCGCCCGGGCCGGGGAGGGGTCACACCGGGATCCCCAGGATCCGCCCCTTGAACACGACGCGCCCGTCGACGATCCCCTGGGTGTCGAACTCCCCCAACCGCCCGAGCCGGCGGAGCTTCGAGACGAGGATCAGCCGCGCGCCGGGCTCCACCGTCGCGCGGAAGCGGGCCCCCTCCACCCCCGCGAAGCCGATGAAACGGTCCCGCAATTCAGGCCGGATTTTCTTCATGAGGAAGGAGCACAGCTGCGCCGCCGCCTCGATCATCACCACCCCCGGCAGGAGCGGCCGGCCCGGGATGTGCCCCGGAACCCAGAACTCGTCGGACCGGACCTCCTTGCGCCCCACCGCCCACCGCCCGGCGAGGTCGACGGCGACGATCGCGTCGAGATGCTCCATCGACCCGCGCTGCGGGTTCGCCGCGCGGATCGCATCGGGCCCGTGCGCGACGCGCGTGAGATCAAGACCGTCCAGGTCGACCAGGAAATCCGAGACCACCTCGGCGCGAGGGTAGGGGAATTGGGGACAGACACCAATTCCAAATTGTGGATTTCTCCTACCGGATCCGGGCGTGGCGTGAACCGGCGGCGGACCGTCCTACCGGACCGGCGCACACAGGTGCGTCCGGAACGCATCGTACTGCGACCACGCGGCATGTAGGCTGGCACGCGACGCCTGGTCCACCTCGTCGCTGACCGTGTGCTGGACCAATCCGTAGAGGTCCACCCAGTCCCGCAAGGCCCAGACCGCATGGGCGATGGCGACGGCGGCAGGGGGGGACGGCGCGGCGGGGTCCGGGTCGTACGAGAGCCTCTCCAACCGGATCTCCATCTCCTGGAGCATGTCGCGCGTGGAGTAGAAGTCGTCGTACCCGGGGGCCCGGGACAGGAGGGTGGCGATCTCGCGGGCCTGCGGGTTCGCCCGCACGAACTCCCGCAGGTCGTCCGTTCCCCCCTTCAGTAACAGGAGGGTCGCCTGGCGTGTCTTGGCGTTGCTCCCCGCGGCGGAGAGCCGCGCATTCTGCACGTCCACCTCTTCGCGGTAGGAGGTCTCCCAGTCGAGCCCTCGGACGTACGCCTTGAACCCCTCCTCGATGTCGGCAGGTTCCTTCCCGAACGCCTCGCGGAAGGTTGCCAGCCCGACCCGGCCGCGGGCCTGCATGTCGCGCAGCCTCCGGTAGCGCGGCAGGTCCGTGTGGTCGCCGTTCAGCCACATGTAGACAAGAGCCCACGCCTCTGCGTAGTAGAGACCGTCCTCGCCGAGGAAGGTGTTACCGTCCTCCACGGTCATCACCCGCTCCAGCGGGATGAACCTCCCGCGATCGAGAGCCTGTTGCATCTTGCGCAGGCGCGAGAAGTTGATCCCCCCCGACCGGAGCCGCCCCTCGTGCATCCGTGCGGTCTCGTAGTAGCAGGCGACCCCCTCCAGGATCCAGACGTCGGCCGTCGTCGTGCGCGAGGTCCGCCCGATGTCGTCGATCTGGTGCGTCCCTTCGTGCATGAGCGTCTGCCACGTGTTCTCCATCGAGGGCTGTACGAACAGGACGAGTTCCCGCTCCCCGATGCCGATGTTCGTTGTCCGGTAGTACCCGGCGGAGCCGGGGGGGGCCCCGTAATCAAGGTAATCCCGCTGGCTCCGGAAGATCTTCACGGGGAGCCGTTCGTTGGAGCCGCTACGGTCGGACATCTCGAAGAGCCGCAGGAAGTCCGTGTAGAGCTGTTCGAGACGCTCGCCGGCCTCGGCGCCGAGCGCCGCGTTGTAGTTCGTGTGGATCCGGTAGTGCCGTGTGTCCGTGACCCACCCCGCCCCGGGTCGCGCGCGGGCGAGGTGATCGTCGAGCGCCGACTGAGCGGCCTCCCGCGCGCGCCGGAACTCCCGCTCCCTCAGGTCGCCGTGCGACAAGCGGTAGGGGCACTCGGCCACCTCGGGCGCCTGGACCGGGGGCGTCGGCACCTCCACCACCGCCGGAGGTGTCGGCGGCGGCGCGACAGCGGGAGGCGCGGACGGCGGGGGGGGAGACACGGGGGGAGGAGGAGCGACGGACGGCAGGGGTACGGTCGCGGGCAACCTCGCCGACAGCCACGCCTCCGTCTGCGCGACGTTCCCCTCGATCTCGAGAATCCCACGCCCTGGCATCCTGCGCAGGAGATCCTGTGCGCCGGCCCAGTCCTGCCGCTGAACCGTCTGCTGGATCGCCCCGGCGAACTGTCTCTGGATGCCGACGACGTGTCCCAGAAGAGCGTTGATCTCGCGGCGCGCGGGCTCCCACGCCGGGTCGCCGTGCGGGGCCTCCCGGACGATCCTCCGATACCCCGCGAAGATCTGCACCGGGTCTCCATGTGGGTCACGGATCTGGCGCCGCAGGGTATCCAGCAGTCGCGCCCACTCCGACGGGGATGCCGTCGGCGTCACGGATGGCGTGCTGGAAGCAGGCGGTGCGACGGGGTCCGCCACGGGGGGATCGTGTTCGAAGACGAACGGCTGATCCTCGGCGTTCCCGGACGGCGCCCCCGCGGGGTCCGTCGGGAGGTCCGGTGCCGGTCCGAAGGCGGCGATGGCGGCGCTCCCGGCACCGGCGGGGGATGGCGGGTCGCCTTGCGGCTGGCCCTCTCCGGGCCCCCATGTGAACATCAGGACGAACCCGATGCACCCCAGACCGATCAGCCCCGCCACGATCCATGCGGATCGGCGCGAGGCCAACGCGGTGCGCCCCCGGTCGCGGAGCCCAGATTGTGCCCCCAGAAGAGCCTGGAGCTGCTCGACGGTCAGCAGCCGCGCGGACAGCAGGATCCGTCCGAGGCGCCGCGGCTTCCCCTCCGCGGCAAGGCGTTTCTGGATCGCCAGACAGCGGGCGATCTCCGAGGAGGGGATCAGGCCGCGAAGCACCGCGATCTCCCCAAGGCGGCGCGCGGTCCCGGCGCCGGACCGCGCGACCGCCGCGGGGCGGCCCGTCGAGGCGCGGGCGACCGGGCGAACGTGCGCAACGAACCGCTTCGGGATCTCGCGGCCTGCGGGTTCCCGGGAAGGGTCAGGGGGGGGATCGGATGGACTGGGCATCAGCACTCGCTAGTTATGTAGACGCCAGCCACCCCAACTCGTTGTAAGAGTTTCGAAAAAAAGAAGTGCACGGTCCACCTGTCTCCAGGCACCGGGCGGTAGACTCCCGGCCAGCTTTGGATCTACAGGCCCCGTTCTTGCCTGTCTCCCGACTCCTGTCTCCTGTCTCCTTTTACGAACTGGCGGCGCCTACGGCATCCTGCCTCGGCGGCGCCGTCTTGCTCGTCGCGGCAGAGCCGCTCCTCGCAATGCCTCGCTCTTCGCTCGGCGACCGTGGCCATCCATGACCACGGTCCTTCTCGATCCCTCCGTTTCCTACAATGCCCCCCGTGACCGCGTTCCTGACGCACGAGGGGAAGAAGTTCCCTCTCGCGGACCCGGTGACGATCCTGGGGCGCGACGCGTCGTGCCATGTGCAGATCGACGACCAGGTGTTGAGCCGGCAGCACGCGTGGATCGTCACGACGCCGGGCGGACACCTCATCCTCGACTACAAGAGCCGCAACGGGGTCTGGATCAACGGCACGCGCGTCGACCGCTCCGCGCTCGCCGACGGCGACGAGATCCGCATCGGGCACCTGGCGCTGCGGTACCACCACATCGTCGCCGAGCGACACACGACGCTCCTCGACGCCCTGGGCGCCGCCTCGATCCAGGAGGCGCAGACGATGGTCTTCGCCTCCCCCGGCGCCACGCACACCTCTATCCAGCGCCTCCTGACGCTCTACCAGGTCAGCAAGGTGATCAACTCGGAGCTGGGGCTCCCCGAGCTCCTGGAGAAGGTCATGGACCAGGCGCTGGTGGCGATGAAGGCGGACCGGGGCCTGGTGATGCTGCGCGACCCCGAGACGGGAAAGATGGCCACGCGCGTCACGCGGGCGATCGCGAGCAAGGAGATCGAGGGGGGCGGCGCCCCCTCCCTGTCGATCGTCAACGACGTCGTGGAAAAGGGCCAGCCGGTCCTGACCGCCGACGCGATGTCCGACGAGCGGTTCGGCGGCTCGATGTCGATCGTTACGTACAACATCCGCTCCGCGATGTGCGTGCCGCTGCGCGACCGCGCCGGGGGGCTCGGCGGCGTGATCTACGTCGACAACCGCGCGACATCCGACGCCTTCAGCGAGGACGATCTGAAAATGCTCTGCGCCTTCGCCGACCAGGCGGCGATCGCGGTCGAGAACGCGCGCCTGGTCACGCGCATCCGCGAGGAGACGCGCCAGAGGACGAACCTGCAGCGGTACGTCTCGCCCCAGATCGCCGAGAAGATCCTGCAGGGGGGGGACACGATCGCGCAGGAGAAGGTCGGCGCGACGATCCTGTTCGCCGACATCCGGTCGTTCACGCCGTTCGCGGAGTCGCACGACGCGCATGTCGTGGCGGAGCTCCTCAACGAGTTCCTCGGGAAGATGACCGAGATCGTCTTCGACCACTGGGGGACGCTCGACAAGTACACCGGCGACGGGATCATGGCGTTGTTCGGTGTGCCGTTCCCGATCCAGGACCAGGAGTTCTGCGCGGTGCGCGCCGCGCTCGACATGCAGGAGGCGATGAAGCCGCTCCTCTCCTCCTGGGAAAAGCGCGGCCTCCCGATCCGCGGGATGGGGGTTGCGGTCCATACCGGCGAGGTGATCGCGGGGAACTTCGGCCCCCCCGAGCATGTCGACTACACGGCGATCGGGGACGCGGTGAACACCGCCTCCCGGATCGAGGGGGTCGCCCCGGCGGGCGCGGTGATCGTCAGCGAGGCGACGCTGCAAGCGGTGAAACACCGCGTGCGCGCCGAGCCGTTCGCGGCGACGGAACTGCAGGGAAAATCCCGCGTCCCGGTTCTCTATCGGGTTATGGGGCTCTCGGAGTAGGACACGCCCCTACTTGTCGAACCAGTCCTGCTCCCCGCGCCCGTCCGGAGCCTCCTCGGGGGGAAGGCCGTCCTCTCGCCCCTCACGTCGTCGCCACTCCTCCACCTCGCGTCGTCTCCGCTCGAAACCATAAACAACCGCCGACCCGGCTCCGAAAGCGAATCCCCCCCCCACGATCCCGACACCCGCGATCGACGCGAACGCCACCCCCGTCGGGCCGTACGACTCGGAATAGTAC
>JACQRN010000261.1 GCA_016206515.1 Planctomycetota bacterium
GCCGGACCCGGAACCACCGGAGGAGGCGAAGGGGAACGTGACGGACCCACAGAGCCGGGTGATGAAGACGCGGACGGGGTACGTGCAGGGGTACAACGCCCAGGCGGTGGTGACGGCACAGCAGGTGATCGTGGCAGCGGAGGTGACGCAGGAGGCGAACGACGTCCGGCAGTTGAAACCGATGCTGGGGAAGGCACGGGAAGAACTCGCCGCAGCCGGTGTCAAGGGCGGGATCGGGACGGCGCTGGCGGGGGCGGGGTACTGGAGCGAGGAGAACGCGGCGTGGGCTGAAGAGGAGGAACTGGACCTTCTGGTCGCCACAACGAAGGACTGGAAGCAGCGCAAGGCGATCCGGGAGCAACCGCCGCCGCGGGGTCGGATCCCGAAGGGGGCGAGTCGGCGGGACCGGATGGAGCGGAAGCTCCTGCTGAAGCGTGGGCGGGCGCTCTACCCGCTGCGGAGCCAGACGGTGGAACCGGTCTTCGGGCAGGTCAAGACGTGCCGGGGATGCGACGGATTCCAGCGCAGGGGCAAGGAGGCGGCCGACAGCGAGTGGAAGCTGCTGTGCGCGACCCACAACCTTCTGAAACTCTGGAGGAGCAAGAGGGCGAACCTGAACTGAACTGGGGGAGAGGAGGAGGGCCAGGCAGAAACGGGAGACGGATCGGTCAGCGGGAACTCATCCGGTGACATTCGACCGGAAAACCACCCCGGATGCCGGACCGGGAACCCCGGTCACGTCGTCTCGGACGAGTTGTGCAACAGGCTCTGTAGTGAAGAGCAAACGACCACCATCCATCTCCCGCGAGTGGATGGGCGCGCTGGTAGACTTGGTCCACCTTGGCCTCTGCGGTCAGCTTCTCCTTCGCCGGAGAAGAGTACCCGTCCCAGACCGCCTCCATCGCCCCGCACCCCTGGCAGCAGGCAGGGAGGAGCAGAAGAAGTGCCCACGGGGAAGCATCCTCTTTTCTATTCATTAGCATAAACTATCTTTACGCGCGCCTGTTGTCCAGCCGGAAGACAAGAAATGCTCCGGATCGTCCCACGTTCGTCTTCATGAGTTGCGCAGTCACATAAGGCTAGGGTATGCTAGTCCAAATATGAACCTCCTCTGGAACGAACTCTCCGATCGTATGCGCGCCCACAGGAGCGCCGTGTTCTGGCGCGAGCCGGAGACGATGACGTATGCCGAGGCTCTGCGCGGGATCGACGAGCGCGCGGGGCGGCTGGCGCGGTCGGGGTTCCGGGAAGGGGAGCGGGTGCTGCTGCGCCGGGAGAACGACACGGCGTGGCCGCTCGACTTTCTGGCGGTGCTGGCGGCGGGCGGGGTGGTTCTGCCGGTCGATCCGCACCTGACCGAGGGGGAGATGGCGAACCTGCGCGAGCACAGCGGGGCACGGTGGTCGGTCGAGCCCGCGGGGCCGCGGAGGATCGAGGCGCCAGACGCCCCCCCCCTTCCGAACGGGACGTGCGTGATGATGTACTCGTCGGGAACCACCGGGATGCCGAAGGCTGTGCCGCTCACGGAGACGAACCTTCTTGCGAACCTCGAGTCGCTTCGCGCGAAGATCGACATCCGGCAGGAGGACCGGATGCTGTGTCTCCTGCCGTTCCATCATGCGTTCGCGTTGACGGTCTCGGTCCTCGCCCCGGTCGCGGCCGGCGCCTCGCTGGGAATCGCGCCGCCCCTGAAGCCGCGCGAACTTCTGGCCGCCTGGGGACGGATGGAACCGACATTCGTGCTCGCGGTGCCTGCGCTCCTGCGGCTCGTGGAGAGGCTGGTCCAGCGCGGGGGAACGCTCCCCAGCGGCGTGCGCGGGATCGTCGCGGGGGGAGCCGCCTGTCCTGTCTCCACGATGCAGGCGCTGGAAGCGGCAGGGTTCCCGGTCCTTCAGGGGTACGGCATGACCGAGGCGTCCCCCGTGATCAGCGCGAACGCCCCCGGGGAGAGCAGGCTCGGGTCGGTTGGGCGACCTTTGAAGGGGGTCGAGGTCCGCCTGTCCGCTTCCCCCGAGGGGGAAATCCTGGTGCGCGGCGCGAACGTCATGCCCGGGTATTACCGCGACCCGGAGAAGACCGCGGAGGTGCTGCGGGACGGCTGGCTGCACACCGGGGACCTCGGACGGATCGACGCGGACGGGTACCTCTCCATCTGCGGGCGGTCCAAGAACCTGATCCTGTCGGACGACGGCAAGAATATCTACCCCGAGGAGATCGAGTCCGCCCTCGCCGCCTCCCCCCTCTTCGCCGAGCTGTGCGTCGTCGGCCGGCCGGTCGCCGATGCGCAGGAGAGGATCGCGGCGGTCCTCGTCCCGGGCGAGGCGATGGCTGCGGTTCCGGCCTCCGAGCGCCCCGGGAAGGTCCGCGCCGAGGTGGATCGGCTGTGCGCCCAGCTGGCCCCGTACAAGCGGGTGCAGGAGATCTTCCTCAAATCCGATCCGCTGCCGAAGACTCCCACGATGAAGGTGCGACGTCCGGAGATCCTTCGGTGGCTGGCGGGGCAGCGCCCCCTGTAGAGCCGGAGGGGCGCGCGGCGAGGCGTCCGCTCCCTCGCCGGGCGAAGATCGCGCTCGCCCTGCTCGCGCTCCTGTGGGCGTTCGTGTCCGCCTCCCCGTTCGTGATGGCCGCGCTCGGGCAAGGCGGCGGGTTCGTCGACAAGCTCATCCCGATCCGTCTGCCGGCGACCCTCGTCCTGGTCGTGGCGCTCGTCTCGACCGACATCTGGCGTCGCGGCGGATCGCTCCGCCTTTGGGCGAGGGACGTCTTCTGGAACCGGCGCGTCGCGATCGAGGCGCTTGCCGTGGCGCTCTTCCTCGTCACCCTCCCGTTCTGGGCGCGGACGTCCCTGTCGTACGCGTTCCTGTTCCCGTGGACGGACTACCTGGCCGTTCCCGCCGAGGAGGGTCTCGCCTGCGAAGAGGTGTCGCTGCCCAGGGAGGGCACCGCCCCCCTGACCGGGTGGTTCCTCCCCGCAAGCGGCGAACGTGCCGCGCGTGCCGCCGTCCTCCTGTCGAACGGAAACGCCGCGAACATGAGTCAGCTCCTGGACCACGCCTCGATCCTGCACGACCTCGGATGCTCCGTCCTCCTGTACGACTACCAGGGGTTCGGCCGCTCCCCGGGAAGCCGCGACGTCGGGAGCCTTGCCGGGGATGCCCGCACCGCCGCCGCGTGGCTACGCGGGAAAGCCGCGCCGCTCCCCCTCGTCGCGTTCGGGATCTCGATGGGGACGCAGCCGACCGCGCGGCTTGCCGCCGAGAAGCGATGCGATGCCGTCATCCTCGAAAGCGTGTTCCAGGCCGACCGCGAGCTCGCCGCGCGATTCCGCTGGATCCCCCCACTCGTCTGGGCCCTCCGCCCCGGGATCCCGGAGGAGTTCGACATGGCCGGGAACCTGGAGGTCGCTGGGAGCATGCCCAAACTCTTCCTGCACGGTACGGACGACAATTTGACGCCGTATCCCCGCGCCCAGGCGCTCTTTGATGACGCACCGGGACCGAAGCGCTGGGTGGAGTTCCCCGGCGCCGGCCACCTCGAACCCGTACTCGACCGCCGCGCCTATCGCGAGGCGCTCCGCGCCTTTCTCGACGCGGCTCTCCCAACCCCGCGCTATTGAGTCCGACGTTGTCAATGTCATCCGTGTACGGACGGGCATAAAGCCCGTCCTACCTATCTACGTGGTAGGCCGGGGTTTATCCCCGGTCTGTTTTCCGGGGGGAGCTCACCTCGCGGTGTTCGCGATGTCGACAAACCCCTACAACTCCGCCCTCTCCAGCGCCTTTTCCCCTAGCCGGAGGGGAACCCACGTCGCCAGGCCGGTCAGGAGGAGCGACGCGGCCGATGCGCACGCCAGGCCAGCGCCGAAGGTGAGGTCGGAGAGGCCGTACGATCCGAAGAGCCGCGGCACCTCGCGCAGGCAGACGGGGAGCGCCATCAACGCGGTGACGCCCAGCAGATAGGCGAGCCCAAGGAGAAGGTTCAACGTCCCCCCGAACGAGGAGACGATCCGGGAGGGGTTGTCCGTGCGGAAGTCGGGGAACATCGCCCCCAGCCCGACGGAGAGGCCCGACAGACCGAGCCCGACGAGGATCACCATCCCGGCGTGGAGCGCCATCATCCAGCCGGGGACGTCGAGCATCCGGTCGGAGAGGCAGATGAGGGAGCCGCTGACGAGAACCGCGGCGGCGGACGAGAGGACGAACTTCGAGCGCAGGATCCCGGTGCGCGAGAGCGGCATCAGCCCCAGGACCCAGAACCGCCGCCCCTCGAGGGAGATCATCGGGA
>JACQRN010000276.1 GCA_016206515.1 Planctomycetota bacterium
GAGCGACGCGCCGGCGCAGCGCCGGTCACGGTCCGGGGAGGCATCGCTTGGCGTGGGCTCGGTGGACGAGCGGGAGGGGAGGGGGCGCGAGGTCCGGCCGGCGCGGGTCCGGATCCGCCTGAACGTGACCGATCCGGCTCTCGCCCGGGAACTGCTCGACGCCGCCGACCGGTAGACTTCCCCCGTCATGTCCCGGATCCCCCTCCGCTCCGGAGAGGCGCATCTCACCTACTGCCAGAACGTCCACGCGGTCGAGTCCGCCGATGCGATCCTCGACGCCCTCGGGCGGTGGGGGGCGCGCGCGGCGCGGGAGGTGTTCGGGGCTGGCCCTGCCGCGGCGGGGCTGCGGCTCGGTGCGGAGGCCGCCGCGATCTTCTCGACGCGGGACGGGCGCGCCCGCCTGGGCGAGGCGCTCTCTCGCGCGAACCTCTACGCG
This sequence comes from Planctomycetota bacterium, assembly GCA_016206515.1. Classification (GTDB taxonomy): domain Bacteria; phylum Planctomycetota; class SBBH01; order SBBH01; family JACQRN01; genus JACQRN01. The sequence goes on from JACQRN010000276.1 coordinate 437, forward strand.
CTCACCGTCAACGCCTTCCCGTACGGCGCCTTCCAGGAGGGGCGCGTCAAGGAACAGGTGTTCGCGCCCCCCTGGACCGACGAGGCTCGGCTCGCCTACACATCGCAGGTCGTCACGCTCCTGGCGGATCTCATGCCGGACGGGATCGCCGAGGGGACGGTAAGCACCTCCCCCGGGACGTTCCGGCCGTGGGGGGACGACCGGGAGGTGCGCGAGAGGATTGCCGAGAACCTCGCGCGCGCCGCGGAGCGCGCCTGGCAGTCGCTCGACCGGACCGGACGGAGCGTCCGCGTCTGCCTGGAGCCGGAACCGTTCGGGACGCTCCAGACTCAGGCCGACGCCCTGGCGTTCTTCGAGGGGCCGCTGCGGGTCCATGCCGCGCGGTGGCTCTCGCGCCGGCGCGGGTACCCGCAGGGGCGCGCGGAGGGGATGATCCAGGAGCATCTGGGGGTCTGCCTCGACACCTGCCACGCCCTCGTGGCGCACGAGGATCCCTCCGCGGCGCTCTCGGCGTTCCGCCGCGCCGATGTGGCGGTCGGGAAGATCCAGATCTCGAACGCGCTCCATCTGCCGGGGGGCGGCGCCGACCGCCGCGGCCTGTCGGCGCTCCGGGAGTACGGCGAGGACCGCTTCTTCCACCAGGTCGTCGCGCAGGGCTCCGACGGCGCGGCGATCTGGCATGTCGACCTCGAAGCGCTCCTCTCGGGATGGCCGGACGTCCCGCTCCCCGATGCCTGGAAGCGCTCGCGTGACTGGCGCGTCCACTTCCACGTCCCGCTCTTCGCCGATGCGCTGGAGGGAGTCCCCACCCTCCAGGAGCCGCTCGCCACGTTCCTCGCCTGGCTCGGCGCGCAGAAGGGACCGCACCCGCACCTGGAGGTTGAGACCTACACCTGGTCGCTCCTCCCCCGCGGGAACCGCCCACCCCCGGATGAGCAGGAAACCTTCGAAGGGATCTGTGCGGAACTGCGGTGGGCAATGAAGCGAATGCAGGAGACAGGAGACGGGAGGCAGGAGTCAGGAGCCAGGTAAAGAATCCTGCAGCCCCGCGACCCGAAGGGAGTCGAAGTCCAGCTCGCACTTCAGGTGCGCCGGGGTCTTGTAGATCTTGACCCCGCGCAGGGTGTAGTCCATCTCGCCGATCGAGGTGAGGAGGCGCTCGAGCTCGCGCAGCAGCTCGTCCGCGACGGACGGCCGGTCCGGGTGGGTCATGCTCCCGCCTCCGCGAGGACCGCCTCGGCCTGCGAGGCGACGTCGGGCGTTTCGGGCGCCTCCTCCGGCGCCAGAAGCTCGGTGAGCCTCGCCTCGCCGAACAGCTCCTGCGCCCGCTCGGTGAAGAAGTGGCTGACCGTGCGGGTGTGGCGCTCGAGCAGGTCGCGCGCGCACGCCTTTTCGAGGACCGCGTTGACCCTCTGGAACTCCTTCGTGAGCGATTTGTACGAGCGCGAGAGCGCCTCGCCGATCCTCCCCCAGGTCACGTTCTGGAACCGCAGGGCGCAGATCTCCTGGTGGAGCCTGGAAAGACCTGAAAAGGCGCGCTTGAGGTCCAGCAGGAGCATCGCCGCCTCCTCGGCGGAGGGGGCGTGGTCCAGCCGCGAGATCCTCTCGTGGAGCCGCTCGGCCTCCGCGCGGCGCTTCTCGATCCGCAACGACTCGTTCGCCGTCCGGCAGAGGATCTCGTAGAAGAACGGCCGGAACTTCGCCGGGTCGCGCAGCCGGACGACCGCGCGGAACAGCCGTGCGACCGCCTCGTCGCGGATGTCGGCGCGGTGGCGGATCGACGCGTAGTTGCGGTTCAGGAACGCGTCCGCCATCTCGACGAGGTCGGCGTAATGCGTCTTCCACGCGCCGGGATCGTTCCTCTGCAGCGCCGCGACATCGAACCGTGCTCGTTGAATCGCCATCGGCCTTATTGTTCCCTCCCATGTGGATCATGGAAGAACGATCTGACGTTGTCGTTTTTGACATTTGATGCCATAAAAAGTATCATCATGATGTCATGTCTAGAACAACCGTCGATATCGACGAACCCGTCCTGCGCGAGGTCAAGCGGCTCGGGAAGAGGGAGGGACGCTCCCTCGGGAAGGCGATCACGCGGCTCCTGGCCGAGGCGCTCGCGTTGCGGGGGCGTCGGAGCCCCTCCGTGTCGGCGTTCCACTGGGCCTCGCGGTCGATGGAGCCCCAGGTGGATCTCCTCGACAAGGACGCGCTCTGGAAACTCCTCGATCGATGAGCTACTCGATCGACGTCAATCTCCTCGTGTACGCCTCCGACGACTCCTCGCCGCACCATCGGAAGGCGCTCGCGTTCCTCGAGGGGCGCGCGGCGGATCCGGACATCCTGTGCCTGGCATGGATGACGCTGATGTCGTACCTGCGCCTCGCCACGCATCCGTCGGTCTTCCGCTTGCCGCTCCCGCTTGAGGACGCGGCGAGGAACGTCGAAACGCTCCTGTCCCTCCCCCGGACGCGGGTCATCTCCGAGGAGGACGGCTTCTGGGAGGCGTACCAGCAGGTCGCCGCCGGCCGCCCCGTCCGCGGGAACGCCGTGCCGGACGCGCACCTGGCAGCGATCCTGCGCCAGCACGGCGTCCGTACGCTCTACACGGCGGACAGCGACTTCCGGCGATTCGAGTGGCTGGAGGTTGTCAACCCGCTGACGGGGTAGTCGGCTACTCCCCCGCCGTCCCGCCGAGGGTCAGCTCGCCCGGGATGATGTCGAGCGCCTTGTACACCTCGTACTGCGAGGCGGTCAGGATCCTCTGGATATCGAGGTCGGTCTCGTCCTCGATGAGGAGCATCCTCTGGTGCACGGTGGTCCCCGCCGAGGGGAGGCGCAGGAGCTTCCAGTACCGCGCGTCCCGCTCGGGGTCATAGACGGAGACGTTCTCGAGATCGACGAACTCGGCCAGGAGGTCGGTCCCGTCGTCGCGCGGCTCCTGCATCATCGCGAGCGTCCGATCGCGCGCGCGCGCGAACGCCTCTCGCATCTGGAGCGCCTGCATGTCGTCGAGCGAGAGGGACCCGGCCAGGTCGGCGACCGACGGCCTCTGGCGCTTGAGGATCAGCCCCTTCTCCTCGAGGGCGAGCGCGACGTGCTGGCGGACCTCCTGCTGGAGCCGCTCCTGGATCTCGGGCGTCCGGAGCGACTCGACATCCTCCACATCCGCGCGGACCGATTCGATGATCGCCGCAATCGAGCCGTTCTCGTCGTTGAGCTCCACGAGCGCCCCGAACGACTCGCGCGTGACGCGGTCGATCTCCTCCTTCCAGGCGGCGAACTCCTCAGCGGTCAGCTGCGGCTGGTGCCGGCGCAGCGACTCGATGGACTGCCTGTGTGTCGCCTGCGTCTGTCTCTGTGTGGAGACGGTTCCGCGCACGGCGTCGAGATCCCGCCGCAACGCCCGGATCTCCCCGAGCGAGACGACCGTCCCCGCCACCGCCACGGCGGCGACAAGGCCGAGCCCCGCGATGAGCCAGCCGGTCTTCATGGGGGCATTGTAGCGGGCCCCTCGTGTCGTCCCGAGCGAAGCGAGGGATCTGTGTGTATCGTGCGACGACATGGGGCGATGAACAGAGATCCTTCGCGCGTCTGGGTGAGGCAACATTGAATGGCGCGCTCAGGATGACCCGCCCCTTTTAAGGGATCAAAGAGAGGGGGCGGGTCATTCTGGGGCGAGCGTCCTCCCCACCGACAGCCGGAGCGTGCGGCGGATCGGCCCGGCGGCGGCGAGCGCGGCGGCGCACGCGCCCGCGGCGACGGCGAGGAGGACCGCCCGTCCCGGGAAGGCGTACTCGAACGTGTACCCCGCCCTCTGCAGCGTGATGACGACCGCCGGGAGGTGCGCCAGCTGCCCGGTCCCGATCCCGAGGAGCGTCCCGAGCCCCATCAGGAGCGCCCCCTCCCAGGCGGCGAGGCGCGCCAGGCGCGCCCTGTCGAGTCCGCAGGCGCGCAGGAGCGCGAACTCCCGCGCGCGACTCCGGGCGGAGATCGCCAGGGCGAGGAAGATCGCGAACAGCCCCAGCACGCCCGCCAGAAGCGTCTGCGCGTACTGCACCGTGGCGAACTCGTCGATCTGGCGCAGGAGCGCCGCGTGGTATTCGTTCCAGGTGGAGAGGCGGATCGGGTACGCGCCGCCGAGGGCGGTGGAGACGTCCGCCTTGATCTTGTCGAGCGAGGAGCCCGGCACGGCGTGCAGGACCGCTCCGTCGGCACCGCGGTCCGACCAGAGGGAGGCGTACCGCTCCCGGTCCATATAGAGGACGCCCATCGGCCAGCTGTACTCGATCGCGCGCGCGACGATCCGGAAGGGGCGCGGCCCCGCGGGCGTCCCGAGCGTCACCGTGTCGCCGACCCCCGCGCCGAAGGTCCGGCAGAAGTTGTCCGAGGCGACGATCGCCTCCCCCGTCCGGAGCGCGTCGCGCGCCCCCTCCGGCGTCCCTTCGACGAGCGCCATGCGCGGCGCGTGCGGGATCGCCGCGACGGAGAAGGCGACCACGAGGACCTCGGTATTCCGATACGGCAGGAACACGTACCGGAACGGGACGACCGCCCGCACGCCACGGACGGAGGCGAGGCGCGTGAACACCTCCTCCGGCTGGGTGCGGACGCTCCGGAGGTTCGTGGCGGACTCCGCGGTGTCGGCCATCACCTGTTCGCCCCGGAAGGTCTCGAGCCAGAGGCCGATCGTCTCGCGCAGCCCCCCGACGGCGACGGCGGAGCCCACGGTCATCCCTACGGTCAGGGACAGGACGAGGACCGTCATCGAGGTGCGCAGCGGGGCGGCCAGGAGCCCGTCGACGGCCAGGCGGGGGAGGAGGGCGCGGCCCCCTCCGGGAAGCGCCCGGCGCAGAAATCGCAGGAGGGCGTGGGTCGCCGTGGGGATCACCCCTCCCATGGCAAGGGTGAACAGGACGACCATCGCGTGCCCCGCGAAGCGGGGGACGAGGCCGGGCCGCAGATAGAGGGCGAGACACGCCCCGAGGAGGAGGAGGCCGGGGATCCCCAGGAGCGCCGAAGGGAAGCGCCCGCCGGACGCCGGCGCGAACGGCGAGAGCTCCGTGCCCTCGCGTCTCGTGGCAAACCACGCGGGGAGGACGGAGGCGAGCGCGGCGACGGCGGGCCCCAGCGCGGCGGCGGCGAGCCAGACGGGATCCGATGTGTCGAGCGTCGCGTCCTCGATCCGCACGACGCTGACCGAATACGCTGTCTGCAGGAGCCCCAGGACCCAGCGGCCGAGCGCCCAGCCGAGCGCGGTCCCCGCGGCCGACCCGACCGCGCCCAGGAGCGCCCCTTCCTGGATCAGGAGGAAGAACACCGAGCGGCGCCTCGCCCCGAGCGTGCGCAGGATCCCGATCTCCCGCGCGCGCTCGGACGACAGGTACGCGAGCGTCCCGCCGACGAGGTACGCGGCGACCGCCAGCGACAGGGCGCCGACGAGCGTCAGCCCCGAGCGGAACCCCCGGATCGCCGCCCAGGCGCCGCGGGAGGATTCCTCGGGCGCCTCGACGACGGCGCCGTCGAGCGCGTCCGTGATCGCGCGCCTCGCCGCGCCCTCCCGGACCCCTTCGGCCAGCCGGACGTCGATCCGGTCGTACCGGCCCGCGCGGTCGAACAGGTGCTGGGCCACCCCGATCTCGAGGAACATCCAGCGCCCGGCGTAGGGGCGGACCGCCTCGGGGACGTCGACGACGCCCCGCACGACGAGGGTCCGCACGCCGCGCGCGGTCCCGACGCGGAGGGTCGAGCCGGTCTGCAGGCCCAGTGCCTCCGCGCAGGGACGGGCAGCCAGGACGCCGTCCGGCCGCGCCGCCCATGCGCGCAGCTGCGCCGGGTCGAGCCCCGCCAGACCCCCGGGCAGGAACCGTCCCAGGGCTCCTTCCCGCAGGGGATCCACCCCGAACAGCCGTAGAGTCCCCGCGCCGGGCTGGTCGGCGGCGCTCGCGTCCGCAACGCCCGCGTCGGCGGTGACCAGGGGGACCGCGCCCGCCACGCCGTCGAGCCGCTCGATCGCCGCGAGGTCCGCCCCACCGAGCGCCCCCCCCGCGCGCCGGACCGTCAGGTGCGCCCCTCCGCCGAGCGCGCGCAGGTACCGGTCGTGGGAGGTGCGCAGGCCGGCGTCCGCCAGGCGGGTGGAGGTCACGAGGGCGATCCCGAGGGCGACCGAGCCGGCGCACGAGGCGGGGAGCCAGGGCCGCCGCGCCAGCGAGCGGCACCAGAGGCGCAGGAGCCTCACGCGCGCTTCTCGTCGGAGGCGACCGCGCCGTCGAGCAGGCGCAGGACCCGCCCGGCCCCCTCGGCGATCCGCGTGTCGTGTGTCGCCACGATGACGGTGCGCCCCTCCGCGGCGAGTCCCTTGAGGAGGCCGATCACGCTCGCACCGGTCTCCGTGTCGAGGTTCCCCGTCGGCTCGTCCCCGAGGAGGATCGCGGGATCCGCGGCGATCGCGCGCGCGACCGCAACGCGCTGCATTTCTCCACCTGACAGTTCCGCGGGGCGGCGGTCCGCCCTTCCCGCGAGGCCGACCCGTTCGAGGGCGCTCGCGGCGCGCTCGCGGACCTCACGCCCGTCCTTCCCGTCCAGCAGCAGGGGAAGGCCGGCGTTCTCCCGCGCGGTGAGCGCGGGAAGGAGGTTGAAGAACTGGAATACGAATCCGACGTGGCGGCGCCGCCACGCGCTCGCGCGCGCGTCGTCCCATGTCCCGATCCCCTCCCCGTCGACGAACACGCCGCCGGAGGTCGGCGCGTCGATCCCGGCCAGCAGGTGCAGGAGCGTCGTCTTCCCCGACCCGCTCGGGCCCCACAGACAGTGGAGAAGCCCCGGCTCGAACGCCGCGCTGACGTCCCGCACCGCCGCGACCGCCCGGGTCCCGGCGCCATACACCTTCGTGACGCCCCGGGCCTCGATCACGGGCGCATTCTAAGAGCGTGTCAGGGGCGGAACCGCATCGTGGGCCCGGCCGGTGCCGATCCGGCGATCACCGTCGTCATGCCCGGCGGTCGGGACGGGGCCTGCTCGCTGCCCTGCCGCTCCCTGTCCGCCGCCGTGATAGTCTCCTTCCGCCATGGACGCCCGCATTCCTCACTCCACCTACGGCGCGCTCTTCCTTCGTTTCCTGCGCTTCGGTTTCCTGGCATGGGGAGGCCCCGTCGCGCAGATCGCGATGATCAAGAAGGATCTGGTGGAAGAGGAGAGGTGGATCTCGGTCGAGCGTTTCAACCGGGCGCTTGCGGTCTATCAGGTCCTGCCCGGACCCGAGGCGCACGAACTGTGCGTTTACTTCGGCATGCTCGCGCGCGGCAGGCTCGGCGCGATCCTCGCCGGCCTCGGGTTCATGCTTCCCGGCTTCGTCTTGATGTTCGCGCTCAGCGGGTGGTATGTCGCCTTCGGGATACGCTCCCCGGTCTTCACGGCCGTCTTCCTCGGACTCCAATCGGCCGTGGTGGCGCTGATCGTGCGGGCGGTCCACCGCATCGGGCGCCACGCCCTTGCGAGCCGCTGGCTCTGGGGGATCGCCGCCACCGGCTTCGTCGCAGGACTCCTGGGCGTGCACTTCGCGTTGACGCTGGCCTTCGCCGGTCTTGCCCACTTCTTCCTGCGCACCCGCCGCCTCCCGGTTGCCGCCGCCTGCGGCGCCCTCTTCCTGGCTGCGGCGGTCGCGTCCGTCCTCTCCCTGCAGCTGGAGGCGCCCGTCCCAGGAACCCCCACCCCGCCGGGGCCTCTTCCGTCCCACGCCGCCCTCCTCGGATGCGGATTCAAGAGCGGGATGCTCACCTTCGGGGGCGCCTACACGGCCATCCCCTTCCTGCAGCATGACGCGGTCGTCGTGGGGGGATGGATCACCAACGATCGGTTCCTGGATGGCATCGCGCTGTCGGGGGTGCTGCCCGCGCCGCTCATCATCTTCTCCACGTTCGTCGGATATCTCGGTGGCGGCCCACTCGGCGCGTTGGCGATAACCCTCGGCGTTTTCCTACCCGCGTTTGGCTTTACGCTCATCGGCCACGACCTCTTCGAACGGATCACCCGGAACGAGAAGCTGCACGGCTTCCTGGACGGGGTCATGGCGGGTGTCGTGGGCCTCATTGCGGCGACGACGGTCGGGCTCCTGCGCGCGGGGATATCGGGTCTCCCCGGCCTCGGCCTGTTCGCCGGAGCCCTCCTGGTCCTCTATCGTTGGGATTCAAGGGCCGCCGTCCCGGTGGTGATCCTGGGCACTGGCGCCATGGGGCTTGGCTTGTTCCTCCGATAGTCCGGGAGTAGGCGGGTGCGAATCCGAGGGGCCGTCACCGCTCCCCCCCCGGCAGGGGGGAGGCCTCCAGGTTATCGAAGCGGGTCTGCGCGTCCGCCTTCGTCCAGAGGCCGACCGTCCCGGCCCCCGCGAAGGTCCCGTCGCGCACGTCGAGATGCCGGACGCCGTCCAGGAAGCACTCGATGTGGTCCCCCTCCATCCGGACCCGCAGGACGTGCCATGCGGTGCCGTCCGTCTCGACGTCCGCGCTCGCCAGCTGCGTGCGCCTCCCGTCCCGGACGTAGTAGACGCGGTAGTTCGACTCGAGCGGGTTGTAGCGGGCGACGTAGTAGTTCCGCGCGTCCGCCGCGCGCCAGACGAGCCCTCCCCCCCGGTCGATCTCGCCGCCGACGGCGCGCATCCGGACGGACAGGTCCAGGTCGCGGAGGGACACGCCCTCCGCCAGGATCAGGTTGAATGTTCCCCCGTCGTTGGCGGCCGTCTGGGCGAGCACCTGCGGGGCGCTCGGCGCCCCGTCGTCCCGGATCACGCGCCAGGTCCCAGCTTCCGCGCGGAACCCCCGCGGGGCGCCCGGCTCCTGCTCATCGAAAGTCCAGCGCGTCCCGGCTGGCGCTTCATCCGCGGGCGCCGCTGGTATGCGGCCGGCCAGCCATGCCGCGAGGAGCACGAGAAGAATGGCCGGTATTGCCAGAGTCGCAGGCCTCATGCAGTACCTCCCTTCGGATCCGCGGCAAGCCGGATCCGGAATCTGCTTCCCTCTCCCACGATGCTCTCCACCTCGATCGTTCCGCCGTGGATCTCCACGGCCCAGCGGGCGATGGAGAGTCCCAGGCCGGTTCCGCCCTCGTCCCGGGACCGTCCCGCATCCACCCGGTAGAAGCGGTCGAAGATCCGCCCCAGGTGCTCGGGGGGGATCCCCGGCCCACGGTCGGCCACCTCCAGGACGGCGCCGTCGCCGACCGACACTCGGATCGGGGTCCCCTCCGGGCTGTACCGGATGGCGTTGTGGAGGAGGTTCACGACCGCCTGGCGCAGGATCGCCCGGTCCGCCCGGATGGGGACGGGGCGTGGGGCCTCGACCGTGAGGGCCTGGCGTTTCTCCTCCGCGAGCACGCCGAGGTGGGAGGTGACCTCGCGCGCGAGTTCCGTCAGGTCCAGCAGCTCCAGGTTCAGCCGGACCTGGCCCCCGTCGGCCCGGGCGAGGGTCAGGAGCGATTCGACGAGCCGGTTCAGCCGCGCAACCTCCTCCAGCATGCTCCCGATGGCATCCCGGTACGCCTGCGCGTCCCGCGGCGCGTTCAGGGCGACCTCCCCGATGCTGCGCAGGGCGGCCAGGGGTGTCCGCAGCTCGTGCGAGGCGTCCGCTGTGAAGCGGCGCAGCTGCTCGAAGGACCGCTCCAACCGGCCGAAGGCGTCGTTGAATACCGTGGCGAGCCGGCCGAGTTCGTCCCCCGGGTTCCGGACGGGGAGGCGTTCCGAGAGGCGATCGGCGCTGATCGAACGCGCCTGCTCCGTCAAAGCGTCCACGGGCGCCAGGGCCCGCCGCGCGAGCGCATACCCGCCCAGGCTGGAGATTCCGACCCCCACGGGGAGCGCGAATCCCAGGACGAGCGCCAACTCCCGGAGTTCAAGGAGCAGAGGCTCCTCGGATCGCGCGACGCGGATCACCATGTCCGTCCCGCCGATCCGGTGCGGCCTTTCGTAGGTGCGCAGTCGGCCTGCGGGTTTCCTTGGGGCGCTCTGCAACAGCAGGTCCTCCGCCGGGGTGCGTACCTCGAAGAACGGTGCTTCATGGGCTTCCTCGTGATGTCCTGTTTCCCCCGGGCGCAGTCGGAGCCCGCCCCCCGGCGAGCGCTCGATCATCCGCTCCGCGAGTTCGTAGTCTTCGTGCAGCTGCCGGTCGAGCGCGGCACTGAGGCGGTGCTCCAGGAACGTCCAGGTGCCCGCCGCATAGAGCGCCAGGATCACCGTCATGGCTCCTGCGTTCACGAGGGTCAGTCTCGCGCGGAGGCTCACGGACCCCCCTCCTTGAGGATGAATCCGACGCCCCGCACCGTGTGGAGGAGTCGCTGACGTGCGCCAGCGTCAACCTTCCTGCGCAGGCGCGTCATATGGACGTCGATCACGTTGTCCAGCGCGGGATCCCTGGAGGTCTCCTTCCAGACGTCCCGCGCGAGCATCTCCCGGGATACGGTTCTCCCCGCGCAACGGAGCAGGTACTCCAGGATCTCGAACTCCCGCGCGGTGAGGTCGAGGGGCCGCCCGCTCCGCGTGACCTTCCGGGTCGCCAGGTCCATGTCGAGGTCGGCCGCCTTGAGCCGGAGGACCTGGTCCGGTCGCCCCCGGCGCAGGAGGGTGCGGATCCGCGCGAGGAGCTCCGGAAAGGCGAACGGCTTGACCAGGTAGTCGTCCGCCCCGCCGTCCAGCCCCTCGACGCGGTCGGCCACGGCGTCCTTCGCCGTCAGGATCAGGACGGGGGTCTGGAGCCCGCGCTGGCGCAGGGTCTTCAGAATTTCCAGCCCGCCCCGCCCGGGGAGCATCAGGTCCAGGAGTACCAGGTCGAACGTCTGTTCGTTGATCAGGAAGAATCCCTCTTCCCCCGTCCTGGCGACCGTGACGTCGTAATGCTCCTCCTCGAGCCCCGTCTTCAGGGCGCGTGCGATCTTCGTCTCGTCCTCGACCACGAGCAGGCGCATGGCGTGCCGGGCATTCTATTCTCGTGGTAGGGGGCGCCCATCCAGCGTGTACCACCCTTCTACAAGCTGGTCGCCATGCGCGATCAGCCGGACGCGGAAGTACCCGGTCCTCTCGCGAAGGACCGGTGTGATGGAGATCGTATGGCCTCCCGTCTCGGTCTCCGCCCGCGCGACCATGTCGGCGAGCGTGATGCTGGCCAGGGAGATCAGCGTGAACTGCTCGGCCGACCGCGCCACGTGCGCCACATCCCCGAAGATCTCGACGTCGGGCGCCCAACGTTCCGTTGCCGGATCCCCGAGGTACTCCTTCAGGACATTGTGCTCGGCGTCGGAAGCGAGTCCCCTTCCCGCCGAATACACCGACAACGCGAGATGCCCGTCATGGAACTCGTACTTCGCCGAGATGGCGGTTTCCCCCTCCGGCAGTGCCCGGATCGCCTCGGCGAGCGTGTGCTGGCTGCAGCCGCGGAGGATGCCAGCCACGAGCGGGTCGATCCCCTGCGGCGCCGCATTCGCATCCTCCCCGCGGCCGGATCCGGCGACCGCAAGGGTCAGGACAACCCCCATCGTCCACAGCGTCTTCGTCGTGCGCATGTTCCATCTCCTTTCCGCCCTTTCGGGCCACACCAGGGTCAATGCGTCTTACTCCGTGAACACATTGGAATGGCCTTCTTCACAAGTCAGTGTCAACACGGCCATGGCGGTCCCGTACTCTGGGCCAAACCATCCCTGCCAACTTCCATCCGGGTTCTGGTGCTCCAGCAGCCCGTCGGCGATTTCAACCTGCCACGCCGCAGACCATTCCCTGTCGCCGGACCTGCAGTAGGCAATGGATGTCCACAGCATCCCATAGAGGCGCAGACCGCGAGGGTAGCCGCCGCTTTGGCCACCGCCTGCCGTCTCGGGGAGGTTGGCCAGAAAGTTCGCAGGGAGCTCTCTTTGGAGATAGTCCAGGGAAGGGTGTTCGCCAGCGGCCTGCAGTGCCGCGATCGCCACGGCGGTGGGCTCATGGGAGGCCGACGCGGATTGGTTGCGGAATCCTCCGTCCAGTTCTTGCATCTTCAGGAAGGCAGTCGCCCGTGCCAAGGCAGTATCAGGAATGTCCATCCCCCTCCTCCGGGCCAACAGGAGCGCCTCCATCATGCTGCAGTGGAGGGCGGATTGGACGAGACGCGGATCCTCGGGGCAGTAGGTCCAGGATCCGTCGGCATTTTGCGCGGACAGGATCCACCGTACGGCTCGCTCGAAAGGATCCCGGGTCCCGGGGGAACCGGCCATCGCGAATGTGGCATAGGCATGCTCCCATCCGCCCCACTTCCTGCCATGGCGAAGGTCGCTGATGAAGCCATCGGCCCCTTGATGTGCAGCGATGTAGACGAGGGCTCGCTCCCTAGCTTCGCCGGCCGCGGCAAGTGCCGCCAGGGCCGTCACCCCAAGTCTGAGCTCCGACACGGTTCCGGCGTCGAGAAAACTGCCGTCCATGCGTTGCCGGGCCGCCAGGAAGGTTTGCCCCCTGTCGATCGCCCTTCGGATCGCATCCTCTCGCAGCGTAGGGGGTCGGGTCGCAGCTCCCCTGGATGGACCCCGGTCTTGATCGGAAGCGAAGGCGAGCCCAGCCCACGTCAGCACACAAGGCAGAATCCATGGGAGCGTGCTCTTCATTGCATGTCTCCGGTTCACGATGTCGTCCCCCCTCCCGACAGATGACCTCGATCCCGCATCGAGGCTGCTACGTCCGGACGCTACGTCGCCGCCTCCATGGGTGCCACTTACGTCTTCCTGAATACTTGTTCAGACGGCATCCTTCCGATGCGTTTGCGCGGGGCGCCTTCGGGCAGGCGTACAATCGCTATCCGACATGCTCAATCGTGCCCTGCTCGCGGGCCTCCTCCTCGCCGGGTGCGGCGCGCAGGGGGACGCCCCGTTCCGCCCGCAGGCGCTGCTCGGGCGGGACGCGCCGATGCTGCCTTCCCTCGGTCCGCCGCCGACGCTTCCCGAGCGGGACGCGCAGGTCGCCGCGATGCGGCGCGAACTCACCGGGGTGCGCGTCTCCCTGTCGCTCGAGGAGGTGGAACTCGGGACGATCCTGGAGGCGATCGCCGCGACGACCGGGGTGTCGGTGGCGCGCTCCCCGAACGTGGATCCTTCCCTGGGGCCGCTGACGCTGCACGCGCGCGGGATGTCCTTGCTCGACGCCCTGACCTGGATCTGCCGACAGGCGGGGGTCTCGTACCAGCTCCTGCCGGAGATCGGGCCGTGCCTCGTGCGGGCCCCCGCGCAGGGGCGGTTCGAGCCGCCGCGCCCGCACCTGATTTACGTGGGGGATCTTGTCCATGTCCCCGAGGCGCCCGCGGGAATGGCGCAGGTCCTCCTGATGAACCGGACGCTCTTCGATCCGACCGCGTCGCTGCCGGATCCGGACACGGCGGGCGGTGCGGCCTCGGCGCGCGAGTCGATGCGCGCGATCGACGCGCGGATGATGGACCTGGAGGGGCAGTTCGGATTCGCGATGTCGTTGGCGCCCGCCGTCCGTAAGGAGCGCAGCCATGCGTACGGCGTGCTGGTCACGCGGCTCCTGGAGCCGTTCGGCGCGTCCGTGCGGGTCAACGGCGACGGGAGGACCCTTCTGGTGCGCGCGATCCCGACCGCCGTGCACCGGATCGAGACCGTCCTCGACGCCATCCGCGCCGGGAGGGGGCCCGTCCCGGAGGCGGGCGGGGAAGCGCCCCCCGCCGGCGCGCCCCCCGACACGCCCGTGTTCGTGCGGCTCTCCGGATCTCCCCTGGCCTCCGCGTCCCGGATCTTCCTGGAGCGGACCGGGATTGCGGTCGGGTTCGTCCCGGCGTACGCCGACCGCCGCGTCGACGCGGCCTGGGACGGGGTGAGCGCCCGGATCGTCCTGGAGGATCTGGCGGCGAGGACGGGGCATCGCGGCTTCCTCTGGGAGGAGGGGCGCGGCGCATGGCTCCTGCCGGACGCGCCGGGAGAGCCCGACGCGAGCGCGGAGATCCCGTTCGACCGGTGCGTCGTCGGCGCCTGGCGGGTGCAGGACCTGGTGAACTTCTGGGGGCCGAAGGTCCTGCGGCAGCTCCTGCTCGCGCACCTGGAGGACCGCCCGTGGGGGCGCGACGGGTACCTCCTGTGGCTCGATCCGGCGACCGGGACCCTCGTGGCGCACCACGACCCGGCGACCCAAGCGCGGATCGAGGCGTTCCTCGGGGACCTCCGGCGCAGGATCTCCCTCCGCGGTGGCGAGGCGTTGCGGTAACGGGGTGGGACGGTTCCCTGTTCCCCACACCCCCTCCCCTTGCGACA
>JACQRN010000267.1 GCA_016206515.1 Planctomycetota bacterium
CCTCAAGCCGTTCAGCGGGTTCTGCGCCGAAACCGCCGGGGCGTTCACCCTGTTCCTCGCCACCCAGCTCAAGATCCCCGTCTCGACCACGCACACGATCACCGGGGCGATCGTCGGGGTGGGGTCCACCCTCAAGTTCTCCGCGGTCAAGTGGGGCGTCGCCATGCGGATCGTCTGGGCCTGGGTCCTGACGATCCCCGCCGCGGCGCTCGTCGCGGCGGGGTGCTTCTGGGCGATCCGGACGATGCACCCGGAGTTCTAGACCCCGTCGGGTACGCTACGCCCCGGACGGATGGCGCGCGCCAAGATCGTCGTCGTGGAGGACGAGCCCGACATTCTCGAGGTCGTCCAGTACAACCTCGAGCGCGAGGGGCACCGCGTCCTGTGCGAGAAGGACGGGGAGGCCGGGCTGCGCCGGATCGTGAAGGAGGCGCCGGACCTGGCGATCCTCGACCTGATGCTCCCGGGGATCGACGGCCTGGAGATCTGCCGGCGCCTGCAGTCGGACCCCGCCACCCGTACGGTCCCGATCCTGATCCTGACCGCCAAGGCGGAGGAGAGCGACGTCGTCATCGGCCTGGGGCTCGGCGCCGACGACTACGTCACCAAGCCGTTCTCCCCCAAGGATCTCGTGGCGAGGGTCAAGGCGATCCTGCGCCGGGCCCCGCAGAGGACCGAAGCGGCCGGCGGCGCGATCGAGCGGCACGGCCTGACGATCGACCCTACACGGCACGCGGCGACCGCCGACGGGAAGACGCTGACGCTCACCCCCACTGAATTCCGCCTCCTGCAATGCCTCGCCTCGAACCCCGGCCGCGCGTTCCCGCGCGACCACCTTCTGACGCGAGTCATCGGCGAGGTCGCCTTCGTGACCGACCGGAACATCGACGCGCACGTCCGATCGATCCGGCGCAAGCTCGGGAAGCGCCGCGACCTGCTCGAGACCGTCCGCGGGGTCGGGTACCGGTTCCGGGAAGAGTCCCCGTAGCCCCATGGGCCTCCTCGGGCGCGTCTGGGCCGTCTGCGCCTTCCTGATCCTCGGGACGGCGGGGGCGGTCGGGTGGCTCGTCGACCGGCGGATCGAGCGCGACCTCCTCGACGAGATCGAGCAGTCGCTCCGCGCGCGCGCGGCGCTTCTGGCCCCCCTCGCCTGGAGCTCGATGGAGACGCCCGACGCGGGCCTCCACGAGCGGCTCACCGCACTGGACCGGGAGACCGGGACGCGCCTGACGATCGTTCGGGAAGACGGCTCCGTCGTGGCCGACTCGCGCGAGGACGCAGCCCTCATGGAGAACCACCGCGACCGCCCCGAGATCGCCCAGGCGCGCGACGAGGGGTTCGGAATCTCCTTGCGCCACAGCCGGACGGTCCGCGAACGGATGATGTACGCGGCGCTCCCTCTGTGGCGCGACGGCGCCCTCGCAGGATTCGTCCGGACCGCGCTCCCCCTCCATTCGATCGATGCGCGCCGCTCTCACATCCGGCGCGCCGTATGGACCGGGACCGCCTTCGCGGCGCTTGCGGCACTCCTCCCCGCGTTCCTCCTGGCGCGCCGGGTGACCGGCCCGGCGCGTACGATGACCCGCGCCGCGCAGTCGATCGCGCGCGGCGAGGGTGCGCGGGATCTCCCGCTCGACGCCCCGGGGGAGATCGGAGCCCTCGCCAGGGCGTTGCGCGACATGGACGGGGAACTCCAGACCCGGATGCGAACCCTTTCCTCCGAGAGAAACCAGCTCCGGGACGTCTTCTCCGGGATGACCGAGGGGATCGTCGCGATCGACCGCGATGAGAAGGTCACGCACCTCAACGCCGCCGCGGAGAGGAGCCTCCAGGCGTCGGCCGCCGAGGCGAAAGGCCGGCCCCTGTGGGAGGTCACACGCCTGCGCGAGGTGTGCGACGCCGCCGCGCGCGCCCTGCGCGACGGCGCCCCGATCGCGGCCCAGATCCGGATCAGCGGACCCTCGCGCGAGAGAACGATCGACCTGCGGGCGGTCCCCCTCCGGGGGGCGGACGGGACGACCTCGGGGGCCGTCGTCGTCCTCGACGACGTCACGGAGCTGCGCCGCCTGGAAACCGTGCGGCGCGACTTCGTCGCGAACGTCTCGCACGAGATCAAGACTCCGGTGACGGCGCTCCGCGGCACGGTCGAGACGATCCTGGACGACCCCGCGATGCCGCCGGAACGGCAGAGGCGGTTCCTCGAGCGCGCCAAGGAGCAGGCGCTGCGGCTGACGGCTCTCGTGACGGATCTCCTGGCGCTCGCCCGCGCGGAATCGGCGACCGGGGAGATCGCCCGCGTCCCGCTCGATGCACGCTCTCCCGTGCAAGAGACGCTCGACGCGCTGCGAGCGGAGGCGGAGGGGAAGCGGCACGCCCTGACCGCCGATCTCCCCCCCTCGCCGCTGGCCGTCCTCGCCGAGGGCGAGGCGCTGCGGCAGATCGCGGGGAACCTCCTGGACAACGCGATCAAGTACACGCCGGAGGGGGGATCGATCCGCGTCCGGCTGGCGGCCGATGGAAACCACGCCCTCCTGGAGGTCTCCGACAACGGGATCGGGATCGAGCCGCGCGACCAGGAGCGGATCTTCGAGCGGTTCTACCGCGTCGACAAGTCGCGCGGCCGGGACACGGGCGGCACCGGCCTCGGGTTGAGCATCGTCCGCCATCTCGCCCTGGCCCTCGGCGGGGAAGTTTCCGTCGAGAGCGCACCGGGGCGAGGCAGCGTCTTCCGCGTGCGGATCCCGCTGGAGGCGCCCTCCGCGCCCGTCCCGTAGGCCGGGCTTCCCGGTCCTTTCACATCCCCTTCACACGCCCTTCACACGTTCGCTCCATCCTTCCGCCGACTGGACGGCACGGAAAGGAGCGGGGGAATGCGGAGATTCCGGATGTGGGTGGCGGGCGGAGCGGTCGGCGGGGCATTGTGCGCCGCGGGGATCCCAGCGGCACTGGTCGCGGAGGAGACCTCCATCGAGGAACGGCTTGCGCGACTGGAGGAGATGGCAAGCCGCTCGGGGGGCGGGTTCCTCTCCGCGAAGGGGGACTGGTTCTCTCTCGGCGGCGAGGTGGAGTTCGAGTACATCGATGCGCAGTTCGAACCCGCGCAGGATTCCTCCGCCTCGGACTCCCCGTTCGTTCACATCGACAAGTGGGTCCTGTACCCGAAGGTCACCCTGTCGGACGACGTGTCGATGACCGGCGAGATCGAGTTCACCCCGACCGCGGCGCGCGTCGAGGAGTGGCACGTTACGTTCGGCGGCTTCCCGTGGGGATCCTGGCTGCGGGTCGGCTTCGACGAACGGTTCTCGAAGGCAAACGGAGAGTTCGACATGGCGAACCGCCTCACCGAGGACTACCCGATGATCGGGACCGCCTGGTGGCGCGACGAGGAGTACGCGGTGACCTGGGGCGGGAAGGTGTCGCCGAAGGACCTGGCGTGGCTCCAGTCGGTCGGGTGGCGCCTCACCTGGGGGGACGGGCTCGAGCTCAACGAGCGCCAGCAGACCGAGAACGACACCTACGAGATCACCCACGACGACGACCAGGCGGCAGACACCCTCAAGGAGAAGAACGAGGTCGGCGCCGGGCTGGTGTTCGGCTTCGATCCGATCCACGAGACGTACAAGTTCGACGTCGCCGTTTGGAGCTATCACAGCAACCTCAACCGGGACGAGCAGGCGAGACTGCGGGCGATCACCGGATACACCGCGATCCTGGAGCCGGAGGCGGCGCCTTCGAACGGCGCGCCGCTGGTCGACGAGACGCAGGAGCGCTTCGGCATCCGCAGCACCCACGTCTACCGCGGCGTCACGGTCACGGGGGAGTACGCCACCGCCGAGGACGGGAAGCTCGACCGGCACGGCGAGTACCTGCAGGGGGCGTACAAGTTCCGGTTCGACCCGCTCTGGCGGCGGTACCTCACCTCGGTGGAACCTGTCGTGCGCGTCGAGCGGTACACGGTGGAGAACCTCCCGAGGAGCTTCTCCCACGCGGAGACCTGGGACCGGGAGAAGACGACCCTGGCGGCGCTGGTCGGAGTCGCCCATGGGACGATGCTGAAGATCGAGCACTACGACAACGAGGAGAGGACCGGCGGGGACGACGACGTGCTGACTCCCAGCGACCCGCACAACGACGAATGGATGATCCAGCTGGAGGTGAAGTTCTGACCGCAAACCTTCACCCAGTCTTTACGGGATCTTCACAAACGGCGGATAGACCATCGAAAAGGAGGCACGGATGAAGACGAGGATGAAGACAAAGAAGACGGCAGGCGGATGGGCGATCGCGGGCTTGGCCCTGGCGGGAATCGCCGGGGCGGACATGGCCGCGCTGCGCGGGACGATCCGGGTCGACGGGTCGAGCACCGTCTTCCCGATCACCGAGGCGGTCGCCGAGGAGTTCGGAGCCGTCGCCCGCGGGGTACGGGTCACGGTCGGGATCTCGGGGACCGGCGGCGGGTTCAAGCGGTTCTGCGTCGGGGAGACCGACATCAACGACGCCTCCCGCCCGATCCAGTCGAAGGAGGCTTCGACCGCGCAGGAGCGGGGGATCACGTTCATCGAACTGCCGGTCGCCTTCGACGGCCTCTCGGTCGTCGTCAACCCGTCAAACTCCTTCGTCGACCACCTAACGGTCGCCGAGCTGCGCGCGATCTGGGAGCCGTCAAGCACCGTCCGGACCTGGAGGGATGTGCGCCCCGCCTGGCCGGACCGGGAGATCAAGCTGTACGGTCCCGGGACCGACTCGGGGACGTTCGACTACTTCACGGAGGTGATCTGCGGCCGCGCGCAAGCCTCCCGCGCCGACTACACGGCGAGCGAGGACGACAACACGCTGGTGCAGGGGGTCGCGGGGGACGCCGACGCCCTGGGGTACTTCGGGTACGCCTATTACGTCGCCAACCGGGAGCAGCTGAAGGTCGTCCCGATCGACGGAGGAAACGGCCCCGTCACGCCGAGCGAGGAGACGATCCGCACCGGGACGTACGCGCCCCTGTCGCGGCCGATCTTCATCTACGTCAGCGGGGAGGCTTCGCGTCGGCCGGAAGTGGCCGGGTTCGTGGAGTTCTACCTGGAGCACGTCGGGGAACTTGCGACCGAGGTCGGGTACATCGCCCTCCCCGAAACCGTGTACGCCCTGGCGCGCGCACGCTTCGCCGACCGGGTCACCGGCACGGTGTACGGCCGCGGCTCCGCGGGAAGGTCCCTGGAGGAGTTATTTGCGCGGCGCTAGGACGGAGGGCGCGATCGAACGCGCCCTCTTCTTTTGCACATCGCTGTCGATCGCGACCACCCTCGGGATCATCGCCGTCCTCGTCTATGAGGGGATCGGCTTCGCCCGGGAGGTCCCGCTCGGCTCGTTCCTGTTCGGCACGCGCTGGGCCCCGCTCCTCGAACCGCGCTCCTACGGCGTCCTCCCCCTGGTCTGCGGGACGGCGCTCATCGTCGCGGGGGCGTCCCTCCTGGCGGTCCCCCTGGGCCTCGCCGGGGCGATCTACCTGAGCGAGCAGGCGTCCGAGAGGACGCGCGCGGTCCTCAAGCCGGTCCTGGAGATCCTCGCGGGGATCCCGACGGTCGTGTACGGCTACTTCGGCCTGACGTTCGTCACGCCGCTCCTGCGCGACGCCTTCCCCTCGACGGACATCTTCAACGCCGCCAGCGGAGCGATCGTCGTCGGGATCATGGTGCTCCCCCTGATCACCTCGCTGTGCGACGAGGCGCTGCGCGCGGTGCCGCTCTCCATCCGCCAGGCCGCGTACGCGCTCGGGGCGACCCCGTGCGAGGTCTCCACGAAGGTCGTGCTCCCCGGGGCGCTGTCGGGGGTCCTGGCGGCCGTGATCCTCGCGATGTCCCGGGCGATCGGCGAGACAATGGCGGTGGCGCTCGCGGCCGGATCCACGCCGAAGCTCACGCTGAACCCCCTCGAGAGCATCCAGACGATGACCGCCTACATCGTGCAGGTCTCCCTGGGGGACACCCCCGCCGGGACGATCGCGTACCACACGATCTTCGCGGTCGGCGCGCTCCTGTTCCTGATGACCCTCGGGATGAATCTCGTCTCGCACAGGATCCTGCGGCGGTACCACAGGGCGTACGAATAATGAGCGACGCGCAGCGCGAAGCGTGCAGCGTACAGCAGGAAAAGCGGCTCGCCCGCCGGCGCGCGGTCTCCGCGGCGTTCGGTGTCGCCTGCCGCGTCCTCACCTGGGCGGGGGTCGCGGTGCTCGGCGTCCTGCTCTGGCACGTGGCCCGGGCCGGCCTGCCGTGGCTCGACCTGCAGTTCCTGACCTCCTTCCCCTCCCGCAAGCCGGACAAGGCGGGGATCCTGGCGGCGCTCTGCGGGACCGGGTGGCTCATCGCCCTGACAATGCTCCTGGCGGTCCCGCTGGGGGTCGCCAGCGCCGTCTATCTCGAGGAGTACGGCCGACGCGGGCGATGGGCGTCCTTCCTCTCCGTGAACATCGCGAACCTCGCGGGGGTCCCGTCGATCGTCTACGGAATCCTGGGGCTCACCTTGTTCGTCCGCGGACTCCATCTCGGGACCAGCCTCGTGGCCGGGGCGATGACCATGACGCTCCTGATCCTGCCGGTGGTGATCCTCGCCTCGCGCGAGGCGATCCGGGCGGTCCCCGGCACGATCCGGCAGGCCGCCTTCGCCCTGGGCGCCACGCGCTGGCAGGTGGTGCGGCACCACGTCGTCCCCGCCTCTCTCCCGGGACTCCTCACCGGCGTGATCCTCTCGACGTCCCGCGCGTTCGGGGAGACCGCGCCGCTGATCATGATGGGGGCGCTCACGTACGTCGCCTTCGTCCCGAAGCATCCGATGGAGGCGTTCACGGTCCTGCCGATCCAGGTGTTCAACTGGGCGTCCCGCCCCCAGAAGGAATTCCACGGCCTGGCGGCGGCGGGGATCCTCGTGCTCCTGGCGGTGCTCCTGGCGATGAACGCCTCCGCGATCGTGATCCGCTTCCGGGCGAGCCGGAGGTTCCGATGGTGAACGCGGTAGTCCTCGAGACCCGCAACCTGACGATCCGGTACGGGGCTTCGCCGGCGATCCGGGACGTGACGATCTCGATCCCCGAGAAGCGGATCACGGCGATCATCGGCCCCTCCGGGTGCGGCAAGAGCACGCTCCTGCGCGCCTTCAACCGGATGAACGACTTCATCCCCGGCGCGAGCCACGAGGGGGCGGTCCTGTTCCGGGACCGGGACCTCTATGCAAACGACACCGACCCCGTCGAGGTCCGCCGCCGGATCGGCATGGTCTTCCAGAAGCCGAACCCGTTCCCGAAGTCGGTCTTCGAGAACGTCGCCTGGGGCCCGCGGATCAACGGGCTCGCCCGGCGCTCGGAGCTCGCGGACCTCGTGGAGCGGTCGCTCCGCCGCGCGGGGCTGTGGGACGAGGTGAAGGACCGCCTTGCCTCGAACGGGCTGTCGCTCTCCGGTGGCCAGCAGCAGAGGCTCTGCCTGGCGCGCGCTCTCGCCATGGAGCCGGAGGTGATCCTCCTCGACGAGCCGTGCTCCGCGCTCGACCCGGTCTCGACCGCCCGGATCGAGGACCTCCTGTTCGAGCTGAAGGAGCGGTACGCGATGGTCGTCGTCACCCATAACATGCAGCAGGCCGCGCGCCTGGCGGACGTCACGGCGTTCTTCGACGCGGGGCGCCTCGTCGAGTTCGGAGAGACACCCCAGGTGTTCACCCGCCCGCGCGAGAAGCGAACGGAGGAGTACGTGACGGGGAGGTTCGGCTAATGGCCAAGCACCTGCAAAGGGATCTGGACCACCTCAAGCGGGAGATCCTCGAGGTGGGCGGCAAGGTCGAGGAGATGCTCCACGGCGCGATCCGGGCGTTCGCTCACCGCGACGCCGCCCTCGCCCGGCAGGTGGTCGCGCAGGACGACTGGATCGACCGCAGGGAGGTCGAGGTCGAGGAGGACTGCCTGAAGATCCTCGCGCTCCACCAGCCGGTCGCGGCGGACCTGCGCTTCATCGTGACCGCCATGAAGGTCAACAACGACCTGGAGCGGATCGGCGACCACGCCTGCAACCTCGCGGAGCGCGCGATCCAGGTCGCCGGGTCGAGCGCCGTGCCGGTCCCGGCGGCGTTCACGGGCCTGTTCGACAAGGTCCCCGCCATGGTCCGCGACTCCCTTGACGCCCTCGTGCACCAGGACGCCGAGCGCGCGAAGAACGTCTGCCTGCGCGACCGGGAGGTCGACGAGACGAACCGGATCATGTTTCACGACCTGCAGGATCTGATGAAGAAGGACCCCGCCAGCGTCGAGGCGGCGGTCAGCACCCTCTCCGCCTCGCGCCAGCTCGAGCGGATCGCGGACCTGGCGACCAACATCGCCGAGGATGTCGTCTTCCTCGTCGAGGGGGAGGTCGTCCGGCACAGGCTCAAGTCCCCGTCGACGGAGTGACGGCTTCCCGATAGCATCCGACCGATGACAAGGCGCGCAACCACCTGGCTCGCCCTCGGGCTCTACGTCCTCCAGCACGTCCTCGCGCCCGCGTTCCATGCCCACGAAGGGGAGCACGACCACACCGAACACGCCGGATGCCCCGCGTGCCACGCGCATCACGCCCCGGACGGACCCTCCCTCCGGACGGCCTGTCCCGGAGACACCGGCGGCCCATGCGACAACCCGGACCACCGCCACCATAACCACCAGCTCCCGGAGCGGCACGACCACACGGCGTGTTCGATCTGCCTGGCGCTGCAACCCCACGCCGCCGGACTCCCGGCCGCCCGCCCCCACGGCGCCGTCGAGGCAGACAGGCCCTCCGCGCCAGCGCCCATCCTTCGCGAGCATGCCCTCCGCGAAAACCTCCTGACCGGGTCCGCCTCCCCTCGCGGCCCTCCCCTCTCCTCGTAGTCCCGGACCGGAAAACCGAAACCGTCGTGGGCGCGCCCTCCGATCGAGGGGCGCCCAGAGTCCGGCCGCGCACGGGGATCGCGCCCGAGCGCGCCGCAGATCGGAGGAGAGGGATGAGAACGCGAATCACGAAGTGGACGATGTCGTTGGCGATCATGGCCGCGCTGGCGCTCCTGCCGGAGGGGAACGTCCGTGGCGACACGGAGGAAGGGACCGAGGCGCGTCTGCGCGCGCTCGAGGACGAGGTCCGCTCCCTGCGCGATGGGCGCGGCGAGGCGGTCAGCACGCAGACCGGATTCAACCCGCGCACGACCGTGTTCGGGGACTTCCTGGGGAAGTTCAACCCGGGGGGCCGGTTCCGGGACCGGACCGGGGACGACCGATTCTCCCTTCGGGAGACGGAACTCGACATGCGCGCCTCGATCGACCCGTACGCCAAGGCGGTCATGATCGCGGCGGTCCGGGAGGAGACCGCGAACTCCTTCGAGGTGGAGATCGAGGAGGGGTACCTCGAGACAACGTCCCTTCCTGCGTCGCTCACCGCCCGCGTGGGGCGGTTCCGGCAGAACCTCGGGGCGCTCAACCGCGCGCACATGCACGACCTGCCGACCCCCACCCGCCCCCTGGTGCACGAGAAGTTCTTCGGGGACGAGGGGCTTTCGGGAACCGGGGCGCAGGTGAGCGGCCTCGTGTCGAACCCGTGGGACCAGTACCTCGAATGGACGGCGGAGCTCGTCAACAACGACAACGACACGCTCCTGGACGGCACCGACGGCGAGGACCCCGCCGCGCTGGGGCACCTGAAGTGGTTCGGCGATGTGACCGGCGGCACTACGCTGGAAGTGGGAACCAGCTATCTCCATGGGCTCCGGGAGGACTCCCCGAAGCACCTGACCCAGCAGGTGTACGGCGTCGACGTCATGGCGAAGTGGAGGCCGAAGCGCGAGGGGCTGTACCGCTCGTTCCTCCTCCAGGGGGAGGCGTACTGGGCCGACCGGGACGTGGACGACGCCACGAACCTCGACGCGCACCTGACGGTCGCCTCGCCGAAGAACGCACGCCCGTTCGGCGCGTACGCGCTGGCGCAGTACCAGATCGACCGGCGCTGGTACGCGGGGGTCCGGTACGACGTCTCCGAGGAGATCGGCGACGTGTTCGACCGGGAGAAGGCGGTCGGGGGGTTCCTCTCGATGTACACCTCGGAGTTCCTCCGATTCCGGCTCGGGGTCGAGCACCATACCCGCAACAACGACCGAACGGATTTCGACGTCGCCGCGCTCGGGGTGACCTGGGTCTTCGGGACCCATCCGGCCGAGCCGTACTGGGTCAACCGATAGGAGGAGACCATGCATCGCATCCGATTCCTGCGTCTGATGTCCGTTCTCTCCCTCCCCGGGGCCGTCTTCGCGGCGGCCCCGGGCAGGACCCGGGTCGTCGCCACGACGACCGACGCCGCCTCGATCGTGCGCGCCGTCGGGGGGGACCTTGTCACGGTCGAATCGCTCGTGGAGGGGATCCAGGATCCGCACACCCTGGCCCCCACGCCGAGCCTCATGCTCAAGGCGCGGCGCGCGGAGGTGCTGTTCAAGATCGGGCTCGACCTCGAACTGTGGCTGGAGCCCCTGCTGGAAGGGGCGCGCAACCCGGGGATCCTGCCGGGACGCCCCGGGCATATCGACCTGTCACGCGGCATCCGGCCCCTGGATCTCCCCGTACGCCTCGACCGGGCGGACGGCGACGTCCACCCGTATGGCAACCCCCACATCTGGCTCGATCCCCTGAACGTCCGGCGCATGACCCGGACGGTGGAGGAAGCGCTCTCACGGATCCGGCCTGACGAATCCGAGACGTTCGCCGGGAATCGCGAGGGGTTCGTACGGCGACTCGACGAGGCACTGTTCGGACGCACCCTCGTCGAGGCGGCCGGCGGCGACCGGCTCGCCGATCTGTTGGACTCGCTCGCCTGGGAGCGATTCCTGGAGCAGACGGTCGCGGACGGCAGGGGGTTCGGGAACCTGTTGGGCGGCTGGCTGGGGCGCATGCGCCCGGCGCGCGGGACCGCCGTCGTCGAGTACCACGGCACGTTCGCGTATTTCGCGCATCGCTTCGGACTCCCGGTCGCGGGCCAGATCGAGCCGAAGCCGGGAATCCCACCCACCGCCCGGCATGTGCACGACCTGACCGGGATCATGCGGGAGGGAGACGTGCGGATCATCCTGTCGACCGTCTACTACGAGACGGAGGTCCCCCGCCGCCTCGCCGAGAGGACCGGGGCGCGGGTCCTGGTGCTCCCCACCTCGGTTGGAGGAACCGAGGAGACGACGGACTATCTCACCCTCATGGAAACCATGACCCACGCCCTGTCCGGCGCGGTCATGCCGGAGGCGCCCCATGAGTGATCGCCTCGCCGTCCTCGCCCTCCCGTTCCTGGCGTGCCTCGTCCTGACGTCGATCCACACCTACCTCGGGATCCATGTGGTGATGAGGGAGGTCATTTTCGTCGACATCGCTCTCGCCCAGCTCGCCGCCCTGGGCGCCACGATCGCGCTCCTGGCAGGGCACGAGCCCGCTGGCGGGTGGACCTATGCGCTCTCCCTGGGGGCGACCCTCCTCGGCGCGGCGTTCCTTTCCCTCACGCGCTCCCGCGCGCGCAAGATCCCCCACGAGGCGGTCATCGGCATGGTGTACGTCGCCTCCGCGGCGCTCGGGATCCTCCTGGCCGACCGGCTGCCGCACGGCCTGGAGCACCTGAAGGCGCTCCTGACCGGGAACATCGTCTGGGTGACGCCCGGGGAACTCCTGCGCACGGCTCTCCTGTACGCCGCCATCGGCGCGGTCCACATCGCCTGCCGCCGAGCGTTCTTCGAGATCTCCCGCGACGCGGAGGGGGCGCGCTCGCGCGGCCGCAACGTCCGGGGGTGGGACTTCCTCTTCTACGCCACGTTCGGGATCGTCGTGACGAGCTCCGTGCGGATGGCCGGGGTGTTCCTCGTGTTCGCCTACCTCATCGCGCCCGCGGTGATGGGGATGCTGCTGGCCGAGCGCGTCCGCGCGCGTCTGGCGGTCGGCTGGGTCACCGGCGCGGGCGCCTCGCTCGCCGGGATGGCGTTCGCCTACGACCGCCCGGCCGGCCCCGCGATCGTCTGCGCGCTGGCGCTCCTGCTCGCGACCGGGGCGGCGTTCGTCGCGATGCGGGAAGCGACTATGATCGGCGGGCGGCCACGGATGAGACCATGATGAACGCCATGCCCCGGGACCACGACCGGATCACGCGCGCGCTGGAGGTCGCCGCGATCCGGCACGAGAAGCAGTACCGCAAGACGCCGGGGACGCCGGTCCCGTACGTCACGCACGTCGCCGCGGTCGGGATGATGCTCGCGGACCACGGGTACCCCGACGACGTCGTGATCGCCGGGATCCTCCACGACACGGTCGAGGACACGGGGCTGACGGTCGGGGAGATCCGCGCCGGGTTCGGCGACCGGGTCGCACGGATCGTCGACGCCTGCACCGAGCAGGACAAGTCGCTCCCCTGGGAGGAGCGCAAGCGGCTCTACATCGAGCACCTGCGCGACGCCCCGGAGGAGATCCTGGCGGTCAGCTGCTGCGACAAGATCCACAACCTCCGGTCGATCGCGCGGACCGCCGAGCAGGGGCACGACCCCTGGGCGAGCCTGAAGCGCGGCAAGGCGCCGCAAGTCGAGCGGTTCGAGGCGATGCTCGCGATCTTCGAACGCTCGTTGCCGGAAGATCTCCTGGCAGCGTACCGATCGGCGCTCGACGCGGTCCGGGGTCTCTAACCCTGCTCACCCGCTCGGCGCGGGAGCAGCGTAGCGACTGAACACCACGACCGTCGGTAGAATGCCGGGCCTGGCCGGACGCTGGAAGAAGATGACGGAGGGGATGCCGTGATCCGCGAGGCAACGGGCAGGCCCGCAAAGCCGGTCTGGCGGTTCCGCGTTCGACGCTCGCGGGCGCGGATCGCGCAGCGGACACCTCCATGCCGCTTCACCGTTTGAACCGCCCCCTCCGCCGACTACGCTGTCGCCCATGAGCCAAGGCGCACGGATCGAGGGGCTCCGCGGGGTCTCCTTCCGCTCCCGCGCCGTCTACCGGATCGTCGGGGAGATCGGCCGGGGCGGCATGGGGATCGTGTTCCTGGCCGACCGGGACAGCGAGAACGTGCAGGACCGCCTCGTGCTCAAGACCGTCCGGACCCTCTCGCGCGAGCATATCGACCTGCTCCGGAAGGAGGCGAACCTCGCGACCCGCCTGCGGCACGAGAACATCGTCAAGTCGTACGGGATGGAGTCGCTCCCGCTCCAGGAGGTCGCCGGGAAGCTCGGCCTGGGGGACGCGAACGTCCGGGCGCTGGCCGCCGAGGGGACCGATCGCGTGTACCTCATCGCGATGGACTACGTGGAGGGGACGAACCTCTGGACGCTGCACGACGCGCACCTGAAGGGGCGCCTCCTCCTGCCGGTGCCGATCGGGGCGTTCATCGTCTCGCGCCTGTGCCGCGGCCTGGAGTACGCGCACCGCTGGCTCGTCCACCGCGACGTCTCGCCGGGGAACGTCCTGATCGATCATGAGGGGGTCTGCAAGCTGACCGACTTCGGCCTGGCGGTCGAGAGCGAGGAGGCCGTCCGGGCGCTGGCGGGGAAGTACGCCTACATGGCGCCGGAACAGCTGCGCATGGAGGTGCTCGACGGCCGCTCCGACCTCTACGCGACCGGGATCGTAGCCTACGAGATCCTCACGGGGCTCAAGCCGTTCCCCATCATCGCCAGGGAGATGCGGCAGGCGATGCGGGACAGCCTGCTGGCGCGCGCACGGACGCCCCCCGCGCCGCACCGCGTCCGCCCGGACATCCCGGAGGCGCTCTCCGCGATCGTGATGAAGATGCTGCAGAACGACCGCGCCGACCGCTACGCGCGGGTGGGGGACGCCGGCGACCTCATCGAGCAGCGGTTCCTCTACCGGAAGGGGTTCGGCCCGACGAACAACTCCCTGGCGGCGTACCTCCGGCTCTTCGCCCAGGGGTTCGACAAGGCGCCCGCCGGGGATCTGCGCCAGCTCTCCTTCTTCAAGAACGCCCTCGGGGTCGTCGAGCCGCGCAGGTCCTGCTCCACGGAGGACTACACCCCGGAGGGGCTGGCGCTGGCGGAGCGCGACGGCGACAGCACGGCGCGGTCGATCCTTTCGACCCAGGCGCCTTGAGGGCTTGGAAGTTGCCTTCGCGGAAAGGGTCATGGCCGATCCTATGCCTCCTGCCGGTCCTCGCCGGCGTGGCGGGGACGGCCTGGGCGCTGGGCGTGGACTTGCAGGGCCCGCCCACCGGCTACTGGGTGCAATCGTCCGACGCCTACTGGAGTCTCCGCGCCCTGGTCCATCCGGTCCTGCGTATCTCCATCGCGATCGTCCTCGGATGGAGCGCCGTCGTCGCGTTCCGGGGACCGCGCGAGACCGAGCGGGGCCTGCGCATCCTCCTCGGAGGGCATGCGACGTGGAGCGCAAGGATGTGGGCCGCGTCCGCGGCGCTGCTCCTCGCCATGCTCCTCCTGCTGCGGTTCTGGACCCTCCATCACTACGTCCGGCTCCCACTCCAGATCCGCGGGAGCGACTCCTGGACCTTCTATTCCTGCGCGAACGCCCTCCATGCCGGAGAGGATCCGTACGACCACTCGGAGACGGTCGGCGACTACGCCTACCCGCCGTGGCTCCTGACGCTGATCGCCCCGACGGTCCCGGACGACCCCGACACCATGCGCCTGCGCAGGGCCGCGGGCGCGGAGGGGGCGGGCATGTTCACCCGCGACTATCAGGAGTGGAAGACGCGCTGGGCGCTCGTGCGATGGCTCCTCCTGCCGCCGATCGGACTCGCCCTCCTGACGCTTGTCGCGCCCCAGCGGCGGGCGATGGCGTGCGCAATCCTCGTCCCGCTCCTCCTGGGCCATCAGGAGATCGCCAAGGACCTGCGCCAGGGCCAGATCACCCTGTGCATCCTCGCGGCG
>JACQRN010000258.1 GCA_016206515.1 Planctomycetota bacterium
CTCTCGCGCGGGGGCTCGCCGCGTCGCGCGCGGCGCTGGTGCAGACCGCCGGCCCGTTCGCCGCCGATGCCCTGTTCGCGCGCGCCCGCGGGAACTACGACGGAATCCTCGCGATGTACCACGACCAGGGGTTGATCGGGGCGAAGCTCCTCGGCGGCTCCTCCACCGTCCACCTGACGCTCGGCCTCCCGTTCGTCCGCACCTCCCCCGACCACGGCACCGCCTTCGACATCGCCGGAAAGGGGGAGGCGGACCCGGCGTCGATGCGCTCGGCGTTGGAGTTGGCTGTGCGACTCGCGCTCGTGTAGGAGTACTGTAGAGCCGGTCCCAAAACCATTGCCCCCTGTCGTCCCGAGGAGCCAGCGAGTCGCGCCCGAGCGACGAGGGATCTGTGTTGATCGATGGGGTGACAAACACAGGTCCCTCGGTCCGCGGAAACACCGCGGTCCTCGGGACGACAGGGGGGCGTGGGACCGGTTCGTGCGGTTGTTACGCGCGAGAAAAAAGACGGAAAAAATGTTTGACTAGTACACTACATTAGTATATCACTAGGTCATGTTCCTCCCCGTCGATCCCTCCAGCGGCCTGCCGATCTACCGCCAGATCGTCGATCAGGTCCGCCGCATGATCGCATCCGGCTCGCTCCACCCCGGGGAGAGGGTCCCCTCCGTCCGGGATCTGGCGACGACGCTTCAGATCAACCCCCTCACCGTCGGGAAGGCGTACGGGGAGATGGAGCGCGAGGGGGTCCTGGAGTCGCGGCGGGGTCTGGGGATGTTCGTGGCGGTCGGAAGGGCCGGGGGCCGGGACGGGGAGGCGCGCCGCGAGAGCGTCCGCTCCTCCGCCGACCGCCTCGTCCTGGAGGCGGTCCAGGCGGGCCTGGCGCGTCGGGAGGCGTTCGACCTCCTCGAGGAATCATGGAAGAGGCTGATGCAGGGAAAGGGAGGGAAGGGGTCATGAGCGATGTCGCGTTCCGGTTCGACAATGTCGTGAAGCGTTTCGGGAAGACCGAGGTTCTGCGCGGGTTCTCCCTGTCGGTCCCGCGCGGGAGCGTGGTCGGGTTCGTCGGGCGCAACGGCGCCGGGAAGACCACGGCGATCCGTTGCCTGATGGGGTTGCAGAAGCCGACCGAGGGGCGCGTGGAACTCCTCGGGTGCGACCCGTGGGATCTGGACGTCCCGACCAAGCGGAGGATCGGGTACCTCTCCGAGACGGGGGTTCCGTTCCCCTGGGCGACCGCCGACGACCTGACCGGCCTGTGCGCCCCGCTCTATCCCGATTGGGATGCCGGCCTGGAGCGGAACCTTCTGGAGCGGTTCCAGATCGACCGGCGCAAGAAACTGCGCGCCCTGTCGCTCGGCCAGCAGCGCGCGGTGGGGTTGATGCTGGCGCTCTGCCCCCGCCCGGAGGTCCTGGTTCTCGACGAGCCGGCGGCGAACCTCGACGCGGTCGTGCGCCGCGGATTCCTGGAGCAGGTCCTCGCCCTGGTCGCCAAGGAGGGGCGAACCGTCTTCTTTTCCAGCCACATCCTGTCCGACGTCGAACGGGTCGCCGACCGCCTCGCCGTGATCCATGAGGGGCGCCTCCTGATGGACCGCCCCACCGACACCCTCAAGGAGTCGGTCCGGCGGCTGCGGCTGGTCTTCCTCGGGGAACCCCCGGAGGACCTGGCGATCCCGGGCGCCGTGCGCCTGCGCCGAGCCGGCCGCGAGGTTCTGGTCACGGTGGACGGGTACGCGCCGGGCATGGAGGACGCCCTCGCGCGCAGCACCGGCGCCCAGGTCCAGGCGCAGGCGGTCGGGTTGGAGGAGATGTTCATCGATCTGGTGGGGGATGGAGGGAGGGTGTCATGAACGGACGAAAGGCGTTTGGAATCGGCCTGATCTCGGTCGGAGTGGTCGGCTTGGGGTGGCTGGGGGGGCGGATGTGGTGGGCGTCGGGGCGGGTCGCGGCTCTGGAGCGCGATCTGGCGGATGCGCGCGCCGCCGCCGCGCGAGATGTGGGCGTAGCGCGTTCCGAGGCCGCCGCGGCCCGCCAGGAGGCGGCGCGGCTGTCGGTCGACATCGCCCGCGCCGAGGCCGCCGAACGCGAGGCGCGCCAGGCCCTGACGGAGGCCCTTGCGGCGGCCACGCCGCCTCCTCCCGCCGTGGCGTCCGCATCAGCGGCGCAGCCGAGGGTGGGCGGGATGCGCGGGATGATGGGGATGGCCAAGGAGATGTGGGAGAACCCCGCCATGCGCGACCAGATGCGCGCGGGGGTGCGGATGCAGGTCGGGATGCTCTACGGGGATCTCCTGGGCGGCTGGGCTCTCGATCCGCAGTCGTGTACGGAGGTCACGGAACTTCTGACCGGCCGGATGCTGGGCAAGATGGAACTCGGGTTCCTCGTCATGGACGAGAACGTCTCCGAGGACGAGATCCTGCGCCGGCAGGAGGAGGCGACGGCGCGCTCCCAGGAGGGGATGGCCGCGCGCCTCTCCTCGATGCAGATCGCCCAGGTGGATGCCTACGAGAGGGAGATCCCCCGCCACATGGCCGCGCGAGCGGTGGACCAGGAGATCGCTGGGCTCGGCCTGGACCCTGCGCAGAGGGAGACTGTGCGCGCAATCCTCCTGGAGGAGCGGATCGGATCCCAGGATGCCATGCAGACCCAGTTCGGCGGCGCGGGAGCCGGGATGAACCCGGCGCAGATGACGAGGGAATCGATCCGCCAGGCTCGCGCGATGCTCGCCGGAGACGGTACCGGGCCCGCCATGGGGGATGCGCTCCGCGGCATGCAGGAATCGAACGAGCGCGCCCTGGAGCGCGTGCGGCCCGTCCTGACGTCGGAGCAGTTCGACCGGCTGAAGCGCCAACGTGACGCCGAGCAGCAGATGATGCAGATGGCGATGCGGATGTTTGACGGGGGGGAAGAGTAGCCGTGTCGATCCTGTCCCTCGCGCGGCTGAACCTGCGCTACCTATTTCTCGATGGTCAGACGCTCGGGCTCCTGGGGGTATTCGCGGGGCTGATTTTCCCCTTCTGGCTGTTCGGCATCGGCAACCCGCACGGCGCGGCAGGATCGCACATCGGCGCGTTGACCGGGGTATGCATGGGTCTCTTCGTGTTCCTGTCTCGCTGGAGACGGGAATCGCTGCGATCGTTCCTGCGCTGCTCGCCGGTCCCGTCCGCCTCGATCCGCCGCGGCGAGCTCATGGCCGATCTTGGACTCGCGCTCCTGGGCGCAGCGCTCACGACCCCCGCGAACTCCGCCTGGGTCGGTGGTGTAGCCGCCCGCACGAGCCTCCTCATCCTCTGGGGGGGGCTCGTGGCGGTCCTGGTCGAGGACGCACGGTGGCGGTTGCTCCCCGCAATCTGCACGCTCTGCTTCGCCGTTTTCTTCGTGCCGTCGGTCGCCTTCCACTGCATCGACGGCGCGGGAGCCGACACGATCGCCTACGGGGCGACCTGGGTTCTCGCGGCCGCTTGCGCGGCGGCTCTCGCCTGGGTTCTGCGTGATCGCCCCTTCGCGGAGACCCGCCGCGCCGCGCGCCGCGGGAGACGCCATGCAGGTGTTCACGTCCCGCATCCTGCCGGGCCGGACCCGCGGGCTACTTCGCTTCCTCCTGACTGGGAATTGGTTACTCGCGTTCTTGGCTGTTCCGACCGTCGCCTTTGCGTGCGTGATCTGTGTGGGGCCTATGAAGTCGAACTTCGTGTTCTGGGTTGCGATCGTGGCGATGAACGCCGCCTATGCTGCGACGATGAGTCTCAACACACGGGCGACGGAGTTCCTCCTGACCCGTCCTGTCTCGCGCCTCCGTTTGTACGCCGTATCGATATGGATCGCGATGATCTTCGCTCTGCTGACTCCCTTGTGCGGGATGATCGGGGCGTTGCGGCGTGGGGATTCTGCGTTGATCTCCTCGTGGTTCGATAGCCTCCTCCTCTCCGTGCTATGGGTTGTCGGATTCATGGGGCATGCGGCGCATCGCTTTATCGGATGCGCGGTGTCCGGCCGCGAGCGCCTGCGTGCGGCCGGTCGGGGACTCGGTTGGATGACCCTTCTGATGATCCCGGCCCTCCCTCTGTTCGATATCTTCGGGTGGCCCGGGCCCCCCGCGCACCCGGCGGTCCTGGTGGCGCTCATCGCATTGTGCGGTACCCTCTCCTGGCGGCGCCTGAACCGCTTCGAGGCGACATGACTTGTGTCGTCCCGAGGAGCCAGCGAATTGCGCCCGAGCGACGAGGGATCTATGTTCATCGATGGAGCGCAAACACAGGTCCCTCGGTCCGCGGAAACATCGCGGCCCTCGGGACGACGGGGGGGGGTGGCCCGAAGCGATCTACTCCTCCACCTCCTCCAGCGGATTCACCCCGATCCGGCCCCCGTGGAGCTCGATGTCGAGGGGGCGGCCGTCGCGCTCGATGCGGAGCATGATGCGCTCGGAGGGGTCGGTCGTGTTCACGGCGGTGGCGATCTCGGTGTAGAGGCGGATCGCGCGGTCGCCGTGCGCGAGGATGATGTCGCCTGGCCGGACGCCCGCCGCCTCGCCCTGGCTTCCCGCGACGACCTCCCGGATCCGCAGGCGCACGCGGGGCACGGGCGGGGCTTCCACGCGCAGGAGGTCCGCGCAGGCGAAGGCGGTCTCGGCGTCGGGCGAGTCGCGCAGCGCCGCCACGCGGTCGCGCACCAGGGGGAGGACCGCGCGCAGCGCCTCCCGCGCGGCGATGCGCGTCTCCCAGTCCGGGTCGGCGAGCCGCGCAATCTGGCCGGCGATGTGCGTCTCCAGGGCGCTCGATCCGCGCAGGGCGGCGATCTCCTCCTCGTGCGCTTCGCGCAGATCCGTCAGCGCGAAGCGTTCCAGGGCCGTCAACGCCTCGCCGAGCGCGCCTCCGTTCCCGGCGGCCTGTGCGGCGCGCGCCTCGGCGAGTCGCGTCTCCAGGTTTTCACGCAGGTCCTGCAGCGCCCCCTGCGCCTCCTCGCGCGCCGGGCCCTCCAGCCGTTCCACCAAGGGGTGGAGGCGCCGGATCGCGTCGGGGGACGGCCCGTCCCGCGCGAGAGTCCTTCGCAGGTGCGCCCACGCCTCGGCGGGGGTGGAGGGGACGACGGCGGCTCGGACGGCCTCCGAGCCGAGGAAGACGATGAGGGCCCTTTCGGGCCTCTCGCCGAACCGCAGGGGGGATGCGCGCGCGACCTCCTGTCCGTCCGGCGCCAGGAGGATCCAGCACGGGACCGCCGTGACGCGGTGCGCGTCGATCACGGCGCGTCCGGCCGATCCCGCGGGAACCTCGACCCGCGCGTGGAGGAACGGCTCCATCGCGGTGCGGCACGTCTCGTCCTCCCGGAGCATGCGGTCCGTCGCGGCGCTCGATTCGATCCAGTCCGCCGCGAACTGGACCAGGACCGGCTTCCCGGTCTGTGCGGCCTGCGCGAGCGCCGCGGGAAGGTCCAGCGGCGGCGCGGGCGGCGGGGAGGGTTCCGGATCCTGCGTGCAGGCGGTCTGCCCGGCGAGGAGGAGTCCCAGCGCGATCGCCCCCTGTCGCCATGCGGCGCAGGACGCATCGCGCATCGCGCATCGCGGCCTTTTCACAGCGGAAACATCTCCCGGTGCCTCCGGCAGGCGTCGCGCGCGGCCTCGATCCAGGCGTCGGGCTTCTTCGTCTCGCGGAAGGCGAAGGCGATCGACCGCGCGGCGACCGGGAGGACCCCCAGCCCCCGTGCATCAGCGAGCGAACGGACCGCCGCGGCGTCCCCCCCCTGCGCGCCGATCCCGGGGCACAGCAACCATACGCCCGATGTCGCCTCGCGCAGGGTCATCGCTTCGCGGAGGGCCGTGGCGCCCACGACGGCCCCCAGGGCGCTGTAACCGGTCCCGTCGCGCCAGGGTTCGCCCCAGGCGCGCACGCGCCGCGCCAGGTGGAGGTGCCACGGTTCCCCGTCGACGGGCAGGTCCTGGATCTCACCGGCGGTCGGGTTCGACGTGCGGACCAGGGCGAAGAGCCCCTTCCCCGCGCGGAGCGCCTCGGCGAACGGCTCGACGCCGTCGGCGCCGAACACGGACTGGATCGTCAGGGCGTCCGACTCGAACGGCGCGCCCTTCGCGAGGAACGCCTGGGCGTAGTGCCGGGCGCTGGTGGCGATGTCCCCGCGCTTGGCGTCGGCGATCGTCAGGATGCCCCGCGCGCGGGCGTCGGCCAGGACGCGCTCGAGCGCGGCGAAGCCGGCGCTGCCGAACCGCTCGAAGCAGGCGACCTGGACCTTCACGCCGGCGCACGCCCCCGCGCAGGCGTCGAGAAGGCCGCGCGCGAACGTCTCGCACGCCTGCGCGGGGGAGGGCGCGCCCTTGCGGACCCCCTCGGGGAGCTCCTCCCAGTGCGGGTCGAGGCCGACCACCAGGCAGGTGTGGGCGGAGCGGGCCGCGTCGCGCAGGCGCTGCGGAAAGGTTGTCGCGCTCATTGCGGCGGAGGGGCGACCGGGGTGAGGCGGGGGATCGCGGGGCCAGCGCCGACCCCGAGCCCCCGCATCCAGGCGCCGGCAAGCGGGTGCGGCCAGTCGTGGAGCGGGTTGGCGTCGAGGACGCGGTTGAGCCATCCGACGGCCGACGCCTCGTCCCCCTCCATCCAGAGCCGGCACGAGGTCCAGAACAGGAGGTCGTTGCGGTCCTCCAGCGGGACGCGGCGCAGCGCCGCGTCGGGGCCCGCTTCCGCCCCGGCCTCCCCCAGGAGCGTGAGCGCCGCCTGCTCGCCGAGCGTGTCCGGCCACGCTCGCGGGGCGTCCCGGACGGCGCGCCAGTCGGAGAACGCCTCGGTCGCGCGGCCGGCCTGGTAGCGCACCATCCCGCGTGAGACGCGCGACGCGGCGGCCACCGGCGCCTGTTCGGGGTACCTCTCCAGCGTCTGGGTGAACGCCGCCTCGGCCTCCGCGAGTTCCCCCAGCAGCCAGTGCGTCCTCCCGATCGAGAGGGCCGCCTGCGCCTGGGCCTCTCGCACCTGCGCGAGGGCGAGCACCTCATCGAACGCGGCGAGCGCCTCCTCGGGGGAGACCTGCTGGAGCACATCGCCGCGCCGCAGCAGCGCCTCCGCATGGAGCGCCGGATCGAGAAGCGCACCCTCCGGGTCGGTGATGATTTTCCGCGCTACCCGAAGCGCCTCCTCGTACGCGCCGCGCGCGGAGAGGACCTGGATCAGGAGGGTGTCGCGCGCCATCGCCTGCACGCGCGAGGCGCGGTGGCGGCGTGACGCCTCGCGATAGGCGTCGAGGGCGAGCTGGTTCTCCATCGCCCAGGCTCCCACTCGCTCGCGGTAGGTCCCTTCCGCCTCCTGCGGCAGACGGGACGGGACCTGCGGTCCGGCGGGGGGCGGCCCGGGATCGTCCCGCAGACGTTCCGAGCGAAGGATCGACTCCGACTGCCCGAGATTCCCGAGCGCGGCGAAGACGCGCGCCTCCTGGTAGGCGCACGCCCCCGCGCGGTCGCCAGGGTTCCCGGCGAGCGCGGCGGCCTGCTGGGTCAGGGCGAGCGCCCGGGGTCCCTCCCCCTCGCGCAGGGCGACCTGGCTCATCAGGAGCCGCACATCGCACGCGCGCCCGGGTTCCCCCAGGGACTCGTAGCGGAGCGCGACCTCCTCCAG